>JAUNBV010000004.1 GCA_030526885.1 Syntrophomonadaceae bacterium | reverse complement strand
TAGGGCGAAGCCCGGAAGACTTGCGCAGCAAGGCTTGCTGTGTCCATTATACCATAAATTACCGCGCGTTTTCATTTATATATTAATTACGGAGCCCGCAGCGCCAGCCAGGCCCAAACGCTTATGGGGGTGAAATAAACCGTAAGGCCGATGGCGCTGGTAATCGGCCGCGCGGTGGCGTAAAATTAGAGCAAGAAAACGCGGGGGAGATAAGGCATGGAGTTCGCAGCGTTAAAGGAACGCTTAAAGGGGGTACCCCGGCAGCCGGGAGTGTACCTGTATAAGGATGAGAACGGCGAGGTGCTGTACGTGGGCAAGGCCGGTGCGCTGCGCCAGCGTATGCGCTCCTATTTTCAGGCGCCGGAGCATCTGGAGCCCAAGGTGCGCGCTTTGATGAGCCATGTGCGCGATTTTGACTACATCGTGTGCCAAAACGAGATGGAAGCCCTGCTGTTGGAAAACAACCTCATCAAAGCATATTATCCCCGCTATAACATCCTCATGCGCGACGACAAGACATATCCCTGGTTAAAGCTCACGGCGGAGGAATTCCCCCGCCTGCTGGTGGTGCGGGAGAAAAAGGACCGCAACGCGCATTACTTCGGCCCCTATACCGATGTGGGCGCGCTGCGGGAAACGGTGCGGCTGCTGCGGGAGATTTTCCCCCTGCGCACCTGCAATAGCTGGCAAAAGCAGCCCCGCGCCTGTTTGAACTATGATTTGAAACGCTGTCTGGCGCCCTGCCAGCAGAAGATTAGCCGCGAGGATTATCAGGCTTTGTGCGACGGCCTGCTGGAACTGCTGCAGGGACGCGGCGCGGCGCTGATCGCGGCCCGGGAGCGGGAAATGCAGGACGCAGCCGCCAAGCTGGATTTTGAACGGGCGGCGGTGCTGCGCGATCAGGTGGGGGCCATGCGGGTGTTGCAGCAACAGCAGCAGGTGAGCCTGCCGCAGGCATATAATCTGGACCTGTTGGGGCTGCTGGGCAGCGCGCGGGAATACCTGGCGATGGTGTTTCGCATCCGCGAAGGGCGGGTGGTGGCGCGCGACCATTTCTGGCTGCAGCGGCCGTTGGACGAGCCGGAGGGCGAGGTAATGAACTTCCTGCTGCGCCGTTATTATGAAGACCGCCAACCGGCCGCGGAGATATTGCTCTCCGTACTGCCGGAGGAACCGGCGCTGCTGGCGGAATGGCTGAGCGGGCTGGCCCGGCGGCGGGTGCAGCTTAAGCAGGCGCAACGCGGCCCCAAAAAAGCCCTGATGGATATGCTGCTCGATAACGCCAAGATACTGTGGGAGGAAAACATGGCCCAGCGCAACCAGTCGGAGCGGGCCCTGCGCCAACTGGCGGAGGCGCTGGAGCTGGAGGAATTGCCCCAGCGCATGGAGTGTTACGATATTTCACATCTGGGCGGTCAGCATACGGTGGCCTCGATGGTAGTGTTCCGGCAGGGACGCCCCAGCAAGAAGGATTACCGCCGCTTCAAAATCCGGCAGGAGCAAAACGATGATTTCGCCTCCTTGGCGGAAACGCTGGAACGTCGCTTCACCGCCGCGCGCGAGGGCGACCCCAAGTTTTTGCCCGAGCCGGATTTGCTGCTTATCGACGGCGGGCGGGGCCAGCTCAGCGCGGTCAAAGCAGTATTGGAGCGAATGAAGGTGGATATCCCGGTGTTTTCGCTGGCCAAAAAAGAGGAAGCCATCTTTCGCCCGGAGCAGGCCGAGCCGATAATGCTGCCCCGCCGCCACGAAGGTCTTCGCCTGTTACAGTCCATGCGCGACGAAGCGCACCGTTTTGCGATTGGCTACAACCGCCTGCGGCGGGGAAAGGCGCTCACCGCGTCGTTATTGGACGACGTGCCGGGGATTGGGCCCGCCCGCCGCCAGGCTCTGTTGCAAGCCTTCGGCTCGGTAGAAAAGATGAGAGCCGCAGACGTCGAAGCCCTCGGCGCGGTCAAGGGCATGAGCCGCGCCGCCGCTGAAGCGTTATTCCATGCCCTACACGCGGAAACCCTGTAAAAAATTGCGGCAGAGTGTAGTAAAATGCGCTCATTTCTCGTATGATGGACACAGATAAATATAGCAAGGGGAGGAAACAATAATGCCAAACGTAAAAGTACAGGGGTGGACCATCCGCTGGCTGCTGAACATAGCGGCTTTGGCGCTGACCGCAGCCCTGCTCTCCGGGTTTCAGGTGACGCTGTGGGGCTGCATCGTGGGCTCTATCGTTTTAGGCATCGTCAACGCGCTCATCCGGCCGGTGCTGCTCATCCTGACTCTGCCGCTCAACATCATGACCCTGGGCCTCTTTACCTTTGTCATCAACGCGCTGATGCTGTGGCTGACCTCGGTGACTATCAAGGGCTTCGATTTGGCTAACTTTTGGTGGGCCCTGCTTACCGCTGTAATCCTGAGCCTCATCAGCATGCTGCTGAGTTGGCTGGTAACCAAGTAAAAATGGCGATCCGGCTGCTGGCAATCGATTTGGACGACACCCTGCTCGACCATGCGGGGCTTATCCCGGCGCGCGCGCTGGCGGCGGTGCGCGCGGCCAAGGCGCGGGGCTTGATGGTGACTATCGCTACCGGGCGCATGTTTCGCGCGGCCCAGCCCTACGCGGAACTGCTGCAGCTTGAACTCCCCTTGATTTGCCATCAGGGGGCGCTGCTGATGGACCGTCACCGCCATCCGCCGCTGTGGAACAAGCCCGTGCCGGTAAAGCCGGGGCAAGACGCCATCGAACTGCTGAGGCAGCAAAAGGTGTATTACCACGGCTACTTTGAGGACGACCTGTACACCGAGACCGTAAACGAGAGGAATCTGGGCTATGCGCGGCATATCGGGGTGGAATTGAAAACCACGCCGGATTTGAGCGCGCTGATGGAAGAACGGCCGGCCATGGAAATCATGGCGGTGCTGAATCCCCGCCGCATCGATGCGATGGAATCGGCGCTCAAAGAGCGTTTCGGCCATTTGCTGCATATCAGCCGCTTTCGCAATACCGTATTGGAAGTGATGCACCCCGAGGCGCGCAAGGAAGCCGCCCTCAAAGCGCTGGCCGAGCGTCTGGGCGTGGAGCGGGGGGAAGTGCTGGCAGTGGGCGATAACTACAACGATCTGGAAATGATAAAATGGGCCGGCGTGGGAGTGGCGGTAGCCAATGCGGAAGAAAAAGTGAAGGCCGCCGCCGACTGGATTTGCCCCTCCAATGAGGAAGGTGGCGTGGCCGACGCGCTGCAGCGTTTTTTTGAGGATTGATTAGCATGGCTTCACGCATTTTAGCCATCGATATCGGCGGCACCAAAGTATTGATGGGCCTGCTGGACGAGCGGGGCCGGGTGCATAGCCGGCGGCAGGAACCGGTAGCGCCGGAGCGCGACGCCGCTGCCTGTCTGGAGCAAATCGCGCGCATGGGCATGAGCCTGCTGGACGAAGCCGGCGTGCGGCCAACCGAACTGCTGGGGGTAGCCGCTGCCGCTCCGGGCCCGATAGACTTTGCGCAGGGCGTGGTGCCCGCCACCCCGAACCTCAACTGGTCCGGCCTCGCCCTGCGGCGGGAACTCTCCGCCATCTTCGGGCGCGACGTGTGGCTGGACAACGACGCCAACCTGGCCGCCTGGGGCGAATACTGCTTCGCCGCGCCGGAAGGCTGCCGCGATATGATATATATTACCGTGAGCACCGGTATCGGCGGGGCCCTGATCATAGACGGCGCCCTCTATCGCGGCGTCAGCGGCGGAGCCGGGGAACTGGGGCATATGGTAATGATACCGGACGGCCCGCCCTGCGGCTGCGGCGGTCACGGCTGTCTGGAAGCCGTCGCCTCCGGCACCGCGTTGAGCCGTGAACTGGCCGCACGGCTGGCTGCCGGCGGCGCACAGCATATCTCCGCGCTGGCTCCCGCCGGGCAAACCCCCGGCCCGCCCGAAATCGCGGCGGCGGCGCGCAATGGCGATCCCGAAGCCCTGGCCCTGCTGCAACCGGTCACCCGCTATCTCGGAGCCGCCATCGCCGGCCTGGTCAACGTTTTTAACCCCCAACTCATCACCATTGGCGGCGGCATCGGTCTCAACATGGCCGATTTGCTGTTGCCCGCCATCCGCCACGCCGTATCCCGGCATTGCTTTTCCCTGCATCAAAACCACCTGCACATCAGGACTACATCTCTGGGCAGCGACATAGTATTAAAAGGAGCCGCCGCGGCTATATTAAGAGCAAGAGCTTAAGCCGTCAGGAAAGGATGATACCATGTTCGACCCCATGTCCGTATGGCTGCACGAAATGCCGGAACAGCTTCGCGGCAGTATGTGCTTGTCCATCGACCTGCCCCCCCAGTATCACCATGTTAAATATAATGCGGTACTAATATGCGCCATGGGCGGCTCCGCCATCGGCGGCGACATACTCAGCACCGCCGCCGCCCAGCAGGCCCCCTGCCCGCTGCTGGTACACCGCAGCTACGGCCTGCCCGCATGGGCCGATGCCGACACGCTGGTGTGCGCGGTAAGCTATTCCGGCAACACGGAGGAAACCCTGTCCGCCTATCACGCTGCCGTTGAGCGCGGATGCCTCCGCGTGGTCATCAGCTCCGGCGGCGAGCTGACCCGGCTGGCGCAAAAAAACGGCGACGCGCTGATATCGGTGCCCGGCAGCCTGATGCCCCGCGCCGCGTTGGGCTGGCTGTTCGCCTCCCTGGCCCTGGCCCTCGAGGAAATCGGGCTGCTGTGCGGCATGAGAAAGGATATCCGCGCCACCGCGGAAATGCTGGAAGAAATGCGGCCCGAACTGGTGCCGGAAAACGAAGTGCGCTACAATCCCGCCCGCGCGCTGGCCCGCAGCCTGCAAGGGCAGCTTCCCCTCATCTGGGGCTGCACCGGCACCACCGAAGCGGTGGCCCGGCGCTGGAAGGCGCAATTCAACGAAAACGCCAAAATCCCCGCCTGGCACAACACCCTGCCCGAACTGGACCACAACGAAATCATGGGCTTTGACCTGCCGGAGGAAATATTGCAGCGCATCGTGCTCATCCTGCTGCGCGATCCCGACGACCCGCCCCGCTTGCAGAAGCGCATGGACATCACCCGCGCCCTGGTGGAAAGCCGCATCCACTCCGTGGTCGAAGTTCCCGCGCGCGGGCATGACCCCCTAAGCCGCCTGTTTTCCCTCATATATCTGGGCGATTACGCCAGCTACTATCTGGCCAAAGGCTACGGGCTGGACCCCGTGGTCATCCCCCGCATCGACGCCCTCAAATCCGCCATGACCGCCGGCGAGCAGGGCGAAGCTTGACAAAACGCCTTCCTGCCGCTATATTGATGGGTATTATTGCGCCGTCATGGAGTGGGTTTGATGGGGATATTGGAACTGACGCTGATAGCCATCGGGCTGGCGATGGACGCCTTTGCCGTAGCGCTGTGCAAGGGCCTGAAAATGCGGGAGCTGAACTACCGCCACGCCGCCATCATAGCGGTATTCTTCGGCGGCTTTCAGGCCCTCATGCCTCTGCTCGGCTGGCTTTTGGGCAAGCAGTTCGAGCGCTATATCGTTAATATAGACCACTGGATAGCCTTCGCCCTGCTGCTGTTCATCGGCGGCAAAATGATAATGGAAGCCCTTAAATACGACCACGATCCCGGCCCCCAAATCAGCATCCTGGATGTAAAGGAACTGCTGCTCCTGTCCGTAGCCACCAGCATCGACGCCCTGGCGGTAGGCATCACCCTGGCCTTTTTACAGACCGCCATCCTGCCCGCCGTGGCCCTCATCGGCATCATCACCTTTGCCATCGCCTTGGCCGGCGTCATTATCGGCCACCGCTTCGGCATCAGATACAAAAGCAAGGCCGAAATCTTCGGCGGCGCCGTGCTCATCCTCATCGGCGTGAAAATATTGCTGGAGCACCTGGGCATATGGGGGTAAATCCCGCAGCGCCTACCCCAGCCGCTATTTGCTAGCCGCTATCTGCTGCGCTTCGCGCCCGCGAAGCGCTAACCGCTATTTGCAAACGCGTCGAAATAACTGAATATTTTCACCCTGCCGGCAGGAAAAGTGACTATCTATGGCGAAATTTGTAAGGTTAGAAGATATATCCGCCCGGCGCGGTTGGTGGCATTACAGCATCGGGCTTTAGGTATAAGGAGGAAAAGCGTTATGAAGAAACTGCTTATCGCTGTATTGCTGGCCGTTTTCGTGCTGGCCTCAGGCGGTGGCGCGGCCTTGGCCGCCAAGGATAATACCGCCGCCACCCTGCGGCTGGAGAAAACCGACGGCGAGGCTGTGAGCGTGAGCAGCGCAAACGGCGCCGATGTCAGCATCCTCGAAGGCATGAAGCTCTACAGCGGCCATCAGGTCACCACCGGCATGGCCAGCTACGCCTACCTGAGCCTGGACGACACCAAAGCCGCCAAGATGGACGCCAACAGCAAAGCCCAAGTCCGGCAGTCCGGCAAAAAGCTGGAAGTAAACCTCGCCGCCGGCGAAATCTTCTTCAACGTCAGCGCCCCCCTCAAACACGACGAAACCCTTAATATCCGCACCTCCACCATGGTCACCGGCGTGCGCGGCACCAGCGGCGTGGTGAGCGTCATCGACGAAACCACCGCCGAAATCTACCTCTTGACCGGCAGCGTGACCGTAAACTACACCGACCGCAGCGGAACGCAGCGCACCGCCACCATAAGCGCGGGGCAAAAAGCCGAGGTCAACGTCATTCAGGAGGAAGACGGGACCGAAAGCACCGAAGTCACCATCACCGATTTGACCGAAGACGAAGTGGACGGCTTCGCCGCGGTGGAAGTGGCTAATGACGAAGCCCTGCAGCAGCAGATAACCGAGCAGACCGAGCTGTCGGTGCCCGTCATCATCGGCGACGCCGAGGAAAAACTGTCCGCCGACCAGCAGGCCGATAAAGAACAACAGGAACAGATCGAACAAGACATCAAAAATGACGTGGTCGACGAAGATATAGACCCCCTGTTTACGGAAGAACCCCCCAGCGGCGGCGGGGGCGGCGGATCATCTTCCCCCGCCGTTACCCGCCTTTACGCCACACCAGATGGCATACCTTTTTCGGCAGTGACTCAAGCTCTGCAAACAGGCAACGTGGAGGTGGCCATTGACAACACCACGGTGGAGTCCGGTCTTCTTTTTGGCGAAGGCGACGATGCTGCTCTGGAGATACCGGAAGGCCGTACGCTGACGCTGGAGCCTGGGGTACGGACAACGATTGCCGCCGGGCAATCCCTGACCATCAACGGCACGGTAAACAATTCCGGCAACATAGAAAACGACGGCACTATAACCAACAACTCACCCAACAGCTTCAACCACAACGACGGCGCCATATACGGCAGCGGTTCCATCGTCAATACAGAAAACGGTACCATGACCATCAGCGGTCAGGTAGCGGGCAGCGGTTCCATAATCAATAATGGTACCATGACCATCAGCGGCACTATTAACGCCGTGCCGGCGGAGGGCGCCCTTATCACCAACAACGCGGGCGGCACCCTGACTATCGAAACCGGCGCGATTATTGGCGGAGAAGTTTTACGGGCCGCCATCGTGAATATGGGCAAAATGACCATGACCGGCGGAGAGATCACCGCCACCGCTGAGGACGTGAACGCGATCGGCGTGTTCAGCGATGGCGGGTCGTTTACCATGAGCGGCGCCAGCAAGATCTCCGCCACGGGCGAAGGTACGACAACAAACGACCTCACAGGAACCACCGGCGTATACGGCGTGTTCAACAAAAGCGGCACCTTTACGATGGGCGTGGCCGACGCCGGAGACGACGCCCCGACCATCACCGCCACCGCCACCGCTGCGGAGGAGCAGGGGTTCGCTATCGGCGTGGAAAACAAAGAAGGCGGCACATTTACCATGGGCGGCCAGAGCGCCATCATAGCCGAAGCCAGCGGCTCGGACGGGGTCGCCTACGGCGTGCACAACGACGGCTCATTCAACATGAACGGCGGCGCCATCGAAGCCACCACAGCGGGCGAGACTGCTTTCGGCGTGAGAAACTTTACGAACGGCACACTTACCATGAACGGCGGAAACATCAAGGCCACCGCCGAGGGCGGGGCTGCGGTCGGCGTGGACAACCGCCACACGTTTACCATGAACAATACCAGCGCCGTCACCGCCACCGCCGCGAACGGAAACGCGCTCGGGGTGTTCAATATGCGCGCGAACAATGCAGCGGGGAACGGGGGCGTGTTTACCATGAACGATACCAGCTCCGTCACCGCCACGGGCTCTGGCTCTGAGTGGTTTTACAGCGATCTGCATATACTAGGCGTATACGGCGTTTACAATGGCTCACAAGACAACGACCCAGCCACAGCCACCTTTACGATGACAGGCGGCGCCATCAAAGCCACCGCCACCGCCACCGCCGGGGTAGCGAGCGCCCACGGCGTGTGCAGCAGCGCCACATTTATCATGGAGGGCGGCAGCATAGTTTCCACCACCGCCGCCACCGCCGAGAGCGGGACGATATACGGCGTGTATAGCGATAGCGGCATATTTACCATGAAAGCCGGCAAAATCACCGCCAACGCCGCCGCAGGCCCGACGGTCTACGGCGCGTGGAACGGCAATACATTTACCATGAACGGCGGCACGATAGAGAGCTCACAGTACGGAGTGGGTAATATTAACAGTAATGGCGGCACACTTACCATGAACGGTGGAAACATCAAAGCCAGCTCCACAAGCGGGAACGCCTACGGCGTGCATAACCAGGCCAGTTTTACCATGACCGGCGACACAAACACCATCACCGCCGAGGGCGCAACAGGAGCGACCGGCGTGCGCAACCACAACGAGGGTGATGGCGCCAATGCTGAGTTTACCATGAACGGCGGAAACATCACCGCCACCGCCACCGCCACCGCGAGCGGAACTGCAACCGGCGTGGAAAACCTTGATAAGTTTACCATGACCGGGAACAGTTCAGTCACCGCCGCCGCAACGGACGAAAATGCGGTCGGCGTGCACAACCACAACGAGGAAGCCAATGCTGAGTTTATCATGGAAAGCGGCACTATCACCGCCACCGCCACCGCCGCAGACAAGACGGCCTACGGCGTGTACAGCTATAACGGCACGTTTACTATGGAGAAAGGCACCATCGAAGCCACCGCCACCGCCGAGGGTGGAGCCGCCTACGGCGTGTGGAACACCAGCACATTTACCACAAATAGTAACAGCACCATCACCGCCACCGCCGAGGGCACGACGGGGAGCTCCTACGGCGTGGACAACTACGGCACATTTTCCATGAACGGCGGCGAGATACATTCCGCCACCAACGGCATCACGGTGGCGAGCGCACAAGGCGTGCGCAGTTCTAACGGCACGTTTACTATGAATAAAGGTACCGTCACCGCCACCGCAAAAAACGGGCAGGCAGTCGGCGTGAATAACAACGTTGGCAATTTTATCATGAACGATGGCGCCATTAAAGCCACCACCGAGGGCGGGAGCGCGCACGGCGTGTACAACAGCGGCACATCGACCATGACCGGCGGCACGATAGAGAGTTCACAGGGTGGGGTGTATATTAGTATCGGCAGCACATTTACTATGACACGCGCGGAAGGGGCAACCTCCAGCGGCACAGTAATCAGCAACGCCACCGGCGGCAGCCATTCCGTTATTCTGGTATCTAGTGATACAAGTGGGACCGGCACTTTTAACTTCACTGCGGGTACGCTTATCAGCTATAGTCATAACGAGGATACAGAAACTCTCGGAGCCTTTTGCACTCATGTAGATGATACTATTGACGCAGTTTTCACTCCTTGTGATGATACCGACCACGTTTCAGGATTGACCCCCCAACCGCACCCGGATACGGATAATCCTGTATACTACTACATCACCAAGTCCGCCCCAGGGCCATAACCGCAGGCGCTCACACCCCGTAGGGGTGACAAGCGGCGCCCGCCCCCTGACCCCAGACCCCAGAACCCGGATCCCCAAAGCGATCAGCAATTTGCGATACCCAGCGGGCGCGGCGCGCCCCCTCCCCGGCGCAGGGCGGGCCGCAGATACTGACCGGTATGGGAGCAAGCGCAGGCGGCGAGGGCTTCGGGGGTACCGGTGGCGATGACTTGGCCTCCGGCGCGGCCGCCTTCGGGGCCGAGGTCTATGATGTGGTCGACGCATTTTATCACGTCCAGGTTGTGCTCGATGACGAGCACGGTGTTGCCGGCGTCGGTCAGGCGGTCCAGTATGGCCAGCAGGTGGCGCACGTCTTCCTTGTGCAGCCCGGTGGTGGGTTCATCCAGTATATACAGGTTCCTGCCGGTGGAGCGCTTGGACAGCTCGGTGGCGAGCTTTACCCGCTGGGCTTCGCCGCCTGACAGGGTGGGGGCGGGCTGGCCCAGTTGGATGTAGCCCAGGCCCACGTCTTTAAGCACTTTCATCTTGCGGTATATCTTGGGCACGGGCTCGAAGAAGCCCACCGCTTCGTCGACGGTCATGGCCAGCACGTCGGCGATGGTTTTCCCTTTATATTTCACTTCCAGCGTTTCCCGGTTGTAGCGCTTGCCCTTGCATACCTCGCAGGGGATGTATACGTCGGGCAGGAAGTGCATTTCGATGCGGATGATGCCGTCGCCGGTGCAGGCCTCGCAGCGCCCGCCGCGCACGTTGAAGCTGAACCGCCCCGGCTTGTAGCCCCGGATGCGGGATTCGGAGGTTTCGGCAAACAGGTTGCGGATGCCGTCGAATACCCCGGTATAGGTGGCGGGATTGGAGCGCGGGGTGCGCCCGATGGGGGATTGGTCGATGTTGATGATTTTTTCAATGTTGTCCATGCCGGTGATGCGCCTGTGTAGGCCCGGCTTGTGGCGGCCGCCGAAGAAGTGCTGCATCAGCGCGGGATAGAGGATTTCTTCTATCAGGCTGCTCTTGCCGGAGCCGGATACGCCGGTAACGGCTATCATCATGCCCAGCGGGATGGCCACGTCGATGTTTTTCAGGTTGTTATGCTGCGCGCCCTCGATGGTGATGAAGGCTCCGCTGCCGGGGCGGCGCCGGGGCGGCACTTCTATGCTGCGGACCCCGCACAGGTATTGCCCGGTGATGGAGCGCGGCGCGGCTTTGATGGCCTCAATGTCGCCGGCGGCCACCACTTCGCCGCCGTGCACTCCCGCGCCGGGGCCGATGTCCAATATGAAATCGGCGGCGCGCATGGTCTCCTCGTCATGCTCCACCACGATGACGGTGTTGCCCAAATCGCGCAGGCGGCGCAGGGTATTTAACAGGCGGTCGTTGTCGCGGGGATGCAGCCCGATGCTGGGTTCATCCAGTACGTACAGCACGCCCACCAGATTGGAGCCCACCTGGGTGGCCAGCCTGATGCGCTGGGCCTCGCCGCCGGACAGGGAACCGGCGGGGCGGCTCAGGGTGAGGTAGTCCAGCCCCACGTCGATGAGGAAGTTCAGGCGGGACCGGATTTCCTTTAACAGTTGGCGGGCGATGATCTGCTCGCGCTGGTCCAGCACCAGACTATCGAAAAAATCCTGGCATTCCCGGATGGACAGGGACGTGACCTCGGCGATGGAGCGCCCGCCCAGCAACACCCACAATACCTCGGTCTTCAGGCGGCGGCCCTCGCAGGTGGTGCAGAAGGTGCTGCTCATGTATTTTTCCAGCTCCTCGCGGGAGGATTCGGATTTGGTCTCGGAGTAGCGGCGGGCTAGGTTGTTGATGACGCCCTCGAATTTGGTGTGCAGTTCCTTTTCCTCGCCGTAGGAGTTTATATACGCGATGCCGAACCGCTCCTCGCCGTTGCCGTACATGATGAGATGAAGCTGTTTTTCGGTGAGGTCTTTTAACGGTTTGTCAAACGGAATGCGGTAGCGGCTCGCCACGCCGGCCAGCAGTTGGCGGTAATAGCCCTGAAAAATGGTGTTCCAGGGGCGCACCGCGCCTTCCCCCAGGCTGCGGTTCATGTCAAACACCAGCGCCGGGTCGATACGGTGACGCTCCCCCAGGCCGTCGCAATCGGGACAGGCCCCAAAGGGGCTGTTGAAGGAAAACATGCGCGGGGAAAGCTCCGGCAGGCTGTAGTTGCAGTCGGGGCAGGAGAATTCGCGGCTGAAGGCGCGGTCTTCCTCGCTGCCGTCTTCGTGCAGCCAGCGCACTACCACCGCTCCTTCCGCCAGTTCAAAGGCCAGCTCCAGCGATTCCGCCAGCCGGCTGCCGACATCTTCGCGGATGATGATGCGGTCTACCACCACGCTGATATCATGGCGCACGTTTTTTTCCAGCGGGATGTCCTCGTCGGAGGTGTATTCATAGTTGTCCACCAGCACGCGCACGTAGCCGTCGCGAAACAGGTTGTCCAGCAGTTTGCGGTGCTCGCCCTTCTGCCCCTTGACCACCGGCGCCAGCACCTTGATGCGGCTGCCCTCCGGCAGGGTGGTGATAAAATCGACGATCTGATCGATGCTCTGGCGCTGGATGGGCTTATGGCAATGCGGGCAGTGCGGCCGCCCCACGCGGGCAAAAAACAGGCGCAGGTAGTCGTATATCTCGGTGACGGTGCCCACCGTGGAGCGGGGATTGTTGGAGGCGCCTTTCTGGTCGATGGAGATGGAGGGGGACAGCCCTTCGATGTAGTCGAGATCGGGTTTGTCCATCTGCCCCAGGAATTGGCGGGCATAGGTGGACAGCGATTCCACGTAGCGGCGCTGGCCTTCGCTGTAAATGGTGTCAAATGCCAGGCTGGATTTGCCGGACCCGGACACGCCGGTAAACACCACCAGCTTATCGCGCGGGATGGTGACGTCGATATTCTTCAGATTATGCTCGCGGGCGCCCTTGATGATGATGCAGTCCTTCATGGTTCCTCCTTGTTGCCGGGGTAAGCTACGTATTTAAAAACGGTTTCTGCCGCTCCGCGCTATGGTTGCAGCCCTGCCTAACGCCGCCGCCGGGCGTTTTTTTTCTTCGCCTTGGGGTTTTGCAGGTCGCGGATGGTGTCGCGCAGTTGGGCGGCGCGCTCGAATTCCAGGGCCTGGGAGGCTTTTTTCATCTCGTCCTCCAACTGGGCGATAAGGTGGCGGCGATCGTCGGGGGAAAGCTCCTTCAGGGCCTGGGCATTTATATTATATTCCTTGGCGTCCTCGGCCACGGTGGCTTCGATGGACGCGTACACCGCCTTACGGATGGTTTCGGGGCTGATGCCGTGGGCCTCGTTGTGCGCGGCCTGAATGGCGCGCCGGCGTTCGGTTTCATCAATCGCCTGCTGCATGGAGGGGGTGACGCGGTCGGCGTACATGATGACTTTGCCCTCTACGTTGCGCGCGGCGCGGCCGATGGTCTGGATGAGCGAACGCGCGGAGCGCAGAAATCCTTCCTTGTCCGCATCCAGAATCATTATACGCGCCACCTCCGGCAGGTCAAGCCCTTCGCGCAGCAGGTTAATGCCTACCAGCACGTCGAATTCCCCGCTGCGCAGGTCGCGCAGGATTTCCATGCGCTGCAGGGCGTCGATATCGGAATGCATATAGCGCACCCGCATCCCGGCGTCTTCCAGATAATCGGTGAGGTCCTCGGCCATGCGCTTGGTCATGGTGGTTACCAGCACCCGCCAGCCCTGTTCGGTGGCGGCCTGCGCTTCCGCCATGAGGTTGTCGATCTGGTGCAGGGTGGGGCGCACTTCCACCGCCGGGTCCAGCAGCCCGGTGGGACGGATAAGCTGCTCGACCACCTGCGCGCTCTGCTCTATTTCGTAATCGCCGGGGGTGGCGCTGACATATATGGTCTGGGTGCGCTTGGCGTCAAATTCCTCAAAGCGCAGCGGGCGGTTGTCCAGCGCCGAGGGCAGGCGGAAACCGAAATCCACCAGCGTCTCCTTGCGCGAACGGTCCCCGGCGTACATGCCCCGCACCTGCGGCAGGGCGATATGGGATTCGTCCATAAACAGCAGGAAATCCGGCGGAAAAAAGTCGATCAGGGTATAGGGGGGTTCGCCCGCGGCGCGGCCGGTGATATAGCGGGAATAATTCTCGATGCCCTTGCAGTAGCCGATTTCACGTATCATTTCCAAATCGAAGCGGGTGCGCTGCATGATGCGCTGCGCCTCCAGTAGTTTACCCTCCTGTTCAAACCGCTTGACCTGTTTTTCCAGTTCTTCCTCGATCTCCGCCGCAGCGGCCAGCATTTTGTCCCGGCTGGTGACGAAATGGGAGGCGGGAAAAATGAAGACATGGCTGCGTTTGCCGAAAATCTCCGCCGTAAGGGGGCTGAACTCCAACATGCGCTCGATCTCGTCGCCGAAGAATTCCACCCGGATGGCCTGTTCTCCGGCGGAGGCGGGGAATATCTCCACCACGTCGCCCCGCACCCGAAAATCGCCGCGCGAAAAGCCGATGTCGTTGCGCTCGTAATGGCTTTCCACCAGCCGTTTGAGCAGCGCATGGCGCGATATCTCCATGCCGGGACGCAGGGAAACCGCCATCTCGTAATAGTCCTGCGGCGCGCCCAGGCCGTAAATGCACGATACCGAGGCCACGATGATAACGTCGCGCCGCTCCAGGAGCGCGGCGGTGGCGGAATGGCGAAGCTTGTCGATTTCATCGTTGATGGAGGAATCCTTTTCGATATAAGTGTCGGTGGAGGGGACATAAGCCTCGGGCTGATAGTAGTCGTAATAGGATATGAAGTATTCCACGGAGTTCTCGGGGAAGAATTGCTTGAACTCCGCGTAAAGCTGGCCCGCCAAGGTCTTATTGGGAGCCATCACCAGCGCCGGGCGCTGCACCGCCTGGATTATCTGGGCCATGGTATAGGTCTTGCCGGAGCCGGTGACCCCCAGCAGCGTCTGCTCCCGTTGCCCCTCGGTGAGCCCCTTTACCAAGGCCTCGATAGCCGTGGGCTGGTCGCCCGCCGGCCGGTATTCCGATATCAGTTTGAAATCCGCCATAATGTTCCTTGCTCGCTCCTGTTTTGCTTTGATTATTGTACCATGATTCATGGTGTGTTAACACAATGCGCTGCGGCAGCGGACTTGAATCAATCGTCAATGACATTTTAAGGCCATTATAACTTATTGCCCCGGTGCCCGGTACGGAAATATCTCCCGGATGATAACGGCGGCAAATTGTTTTGCATTATGCGCGCAAAAAGGCTAAAATGATGAAAATACAGGAATGGTCGCAAGCATATCAAGGCCATGGACGGCAGGCATATGGTGAAAAGAATTCTCGTTATCAACGGCCCCAACCTGAATATGCTGGGCATTCGTGAACCCGAAATCTACGGGCGCATGACGTATGCCGAACTGGAGCGCTTCATCCGCGCGGCGGCGCGGGAGGCGAATCTTGAAGTTGAACTGTTCCAGAGCAACCACGAGGGCGCGCTGATCGACGCTATCCAGGGCGCTCACGGGCGGATGGACGGCATCATCATCAACGCCGGCGCGTACACCCACACCAGCATCGCGCTGCTGGACGCGCTGCAGTCCGTCGCCCTGCCTGCGGCGGAAGTGCATCTGAGCAATCTGGAGGCACGGGAGGATTTTCGCCGCCCCTCCTATGTGCGGGCGGCCTGCGGATACAGCGTCATGGGCCGGGGGGCGGAAGGTTACCGGCTGGCGCTGCAATGGCTGAAACAACAGCTTATCAATAATGAGGGAAAGATATGATGACATCGAAAACTGCGCTTGACTTTAATCCGGAAGGCACCGTGGTAAACGTGGGCGGCGTAGCCATCGGCAACGGGCGCCCCATCGCCATCATCGGCGGGCCCTGCGCGGTAGAGAGCGAGGAATCCATCCACCGCATCGCGCGGGCGGTAAAGGACGCCGGCGCGACCCTGCTGCGCGGCGGCGCCTACAAGCCCCGCAGCTCGCCCTATACCTTTCAAGGGCTGGGCGAGGGAGGGCTGCGCTATCTGCGCGCGGCCGGCGACGCCTGCGGCCTGCCCATCGTCAGCGAGCTGACCAGCACGGAGCGCATCACGGAATTTGAAGAACTGGTAGACCTGGTACAGATCGGCACCCGCAATATGCAAAACTACGAACTGTTAAAAGCGGTGGGCAAAATGTCCCGTCCGGTACTGCTCAAGCGCGGGCTGATGAGCACCATCGAGGAGTGGATCATGAGCGCGGAATACATTTTGGACGGCGGCAATGAAAACGTCATCCTGTGTGAGCGCGGTATCCGCACCTTTGAGCCCAGTACCCGCAATACGCTGGACTTGAGCGCGGTGCCCATCGTGAAGCAGCAGACCCATCTGCCCATCATAATCGACCCCACGCACGCCACCGGGCACTGGGACTTGGTGGAGAGCATGTCGCTGGCCGCCATCGCCGCCGGAGCCGACGGCCTGATGATCGAAGTCCACGATCAGCCCGAACAGGCCTGGAGCGACGGGGCACAATCCCTGAAACCCGCCAAATTCAAGCGCCTGATCGAAAGAGGCCGCACGGTAGCCGCCGCCATCGGGCGGGAAATGTAACCAATTAAGCCCCGGCGTTTTATTACTTGGGGTATAATTCGTTGATATCGCGCATGGTGATAACGCGGGTGGCGCCGTTTTCTTCCATTACCATGGTGCCCACATGCTCCAACCCGTGACGGTCCACCAGCATCCTGCCTTTTTCAGACTCCGCGTCCAGCTTTTCGTGCGGCACGCCGCGCCGGGTGAGCAGGGTGTCTAAATCGGTGCACTTGCCGCAGGTGGGGCTCGAAATGATATAAGTGTATCTGTCCACTGGGTAATACATCCTTTCTCCGCTGTACTGATGTTAAGCCTATTATACCCATTATCAAGCCCGAAGAACAATAGAACGAGGTTTTGTTGGCAATGCGGAGCGCAGGGCTATTTCCCGGTGTACACCGGGCGGCGGTTTTCCAAAAATGCGTTCAGGCCTTCGGTCTTATCTTGACCGGCGAAGAGGATGGCCCATTGTTTCTGCTCAAACATCATGGCGTCGTCCATGGTGGCTTTTTCGCTCATGGCGATGCAGCGCTTGGCCGAGGCCAGCGCCCGGGGGCTTTTGCGCGCAATGGAGCGCGCCTGTTTGAAAGCGGTCTCCTGTAATCTGTCCACCGGCACCACCTGGGTCACCAGACCGATACGCATGGCTTTTTCCGCACTTATCAACTCCCCGGTGTAAATCAAATGGCGGGCCCAGCTCCAACCCACCGCGCGGGCCAGCCGTTGGGTGCCGCCGCCGCCGGGGAAAAGCCCGATATTTATCTCCGGCATACCCAAAACGGCATTTTCGCCCGCGATGCGCATATCGCAGGCCAGCGCCAGCTCACAGCCCCCACCCAGGGCGAAGCCGCCGATAGCGGCGATAACCGGCTTGTCCGCAGTGGCGATTTTGTCGTTTACCCGGTGGGCATCGGCGATGAATTCCTCCATCTCCAACACCCCGGACGCCGCCATATAGGGGATATCGCCTCCCGCCGCGAACACTTTGTCCCCCCCGGTCAAAACGATGGCTTTGACCTCGGGGTCGCCCAGCAACTCATTCAACGCCTGGTCGATGAGTCTGATGGTAACCGGATTGGTCGGATTCATCTCTTTTTCCATGCCAAATATCACCGTGCCTACCCCGTCCCTTTTTTCCGTAAGAATACGCGAATCAAACATAAATACGATCCCCTTTCATAAAAGTATTAGCCGCAACTTTAGAAATGTCGGGGGTTGCTGTGCGTTCCGCGAATCCGGCTCAAATCCGCGGGCCGGTATTAATAAATATTATCGCATAATTCAGGAAAAAAGAATAGTTCGACTTTATTTTCACGCTTCCGTGTCACAACTCGGCAAATACCATGCGGGAGCGGTCGATGACCTTTAGCTGCAACGGGGCGGTGGCCATAAAATCATCCAGCGGGCGCAGGCGCTCCGACATCTCAAGGTCGCTGCCGCTTATGCGCTCGCTCCCCGATCGCTCCATCGTCCATTCCAGCACGCAGTGGCAGGGCCCCGGCTCGCCCCGCACGATGGCCTTATGGGTGAGGCGCAGCTTGGCCCGCTGCGGGGAGATAAGCAACCGCAGCTCGCGGATGCTGCCCTCGCTGTCCAGCGGGTGGCAGTGGGCGATGAGTATGACCTCCACCTCCACCGCGTCTATAAAAGCCGGCAAGCGCTCCCAGCCCAGCAGCGCGTGGCCCAGCCCGATGATCTGCTGGGGTCGAATATGGAAACGCTTGATATCCAATAGGCTGCGGATGATAGCGATGGCCGTATCAATGATAGGTGAACGCCGCCCCGGCACAGCTCCGCGTGTAGGCATAAAAAATCCCTCCCCACAGCATTATATGGGGAGGGATGGTTTTTGGTTTATGAAGGGTCAGGCTTTTTTGTTGCTGCCCCGCCAAATTTTCATGGCGGCGGCGTCCTTGATGAGCTGGTCGCGAAAATCGGGATGGGCGATGGCGATAAGGGCCTCGGCCCGCTCCCAGGTGCTCTTGCCTTTCATATCGGCGATGCCGTACTCGGTGACGAGCTTGTGGGTCACGGTACGGGGCGTGGTGACGATAGCGCCGAGCGGCAGCGTGGGGTTGATACGCGAGGCCACGCCGTTTTTGCCCTTCACGGTGGAGGTCATGCAGATGAAGCTCTGGCCGTTTTTAGAGCGATACGCGCCCTCCACAAAATCGAGCTGGCCGCCGGTGCCGCTGATATGGCGGGTACCCACGGTTTCAGAGCATACCTGCCCGAAAAGGTCTACCTCGATACAGGCGTTGATGGACACAAAATCATCTATCAGCGCGATGATGGAGGGGTCGTTGCAATAATCCACCGAATATGAAACTACGCCGGGGTTGTCGTCAATAAAGTCGTACAGCTCGCGGCTGCCCAAAGCAAAGGAAAATACCTGCTTATACTTATCGATATTCTTCCTCGCGCCGGTGACGCGCCCGGCCTGCGTCATCCGCACATAAGCGTCCACATACATCTCGGTATGCACGCCCAAGTCCTTTAAGTCCGAATCGGCGATCATGGCCCCGATGGCGTTGGGTATGCCGCCGATACCCAGTTGGATACAGCAGCCGTCATAGATATGCTCTATGATGTGCCCCGCGATCTCGCTATCGATGGCGCTGGGGGGCGCCACCGGCAGCGTGGGCAGTTCCTGGTTGCTGCTTTCCACCACATAGTCCACCCGGCTGATATGCACGCTCTCCTGATTGCCGCCCAGCACCCGCGGCAACCGCTCATTTATCTCCACGATAACCACTTCCGCCGCTTCAATCGCGGCCCAGGTGGCGGCGCTGGCCGCGCCAAAGCTTAAATAACCGTGCTTATCCATCGGCGCGGCGGAAATCATCACCACCCGCGCGGGCACGCAATTCTCCCGGGTCATCTTGGGGCACTGATGAAACGTCATGGGCAGATATGATAACAGGCCGGCTTCATACCATTTGCGGTCGGTGGCTCCCATATGCCAAGAGTGCCAATAAAAATGCTCCCCGGTGGGGTCCGCCTCCAGCGTATAATGCGGCCACATGCCGATGTCCACGCGGATTTTTACGTCCCACAGCTCATCCTTGCGCTTCGCCAGCGCGGCGTCCAGCTCGTTGGGATTGGTAAGGCCAAACGAATAATCCAGCCAATCGCCGGATTGTACCGCCTTCACCGCCTCGTCAGCGGTGCGCAGTTTCTGCTGATAAATATCCTGCCAGTTCAAGTATGCTCCCCCTCTGCTATTGATGACCGTCTCATTTTATAACAACAAAACCTATGATAACAAAAATATCTCATAAAATGAAGCGGTTTTTTAGCGGCAAAAAGTAGCGCATCCGACATCCGCAGGCTGCGGGGGTCAGATGCGCTTACCGTACCGGCCTCCTTCATGGGGCCGCAAAATTTCTTACCGGGCCAAATCCTGATACTGACGGGGCTCACCGCCGCTGAAAATGCTTTTCTCGCGGCGGCGGCGCCTGAAGCGGTCGATGAAGTATATCAGCGCCAGGATGACCAGCAGGGTGATGACGATGGGCTTTAACCAGGCGCGCTTGACTTCCTGGGCGGTCAAAAGGTCCACGCTGCCCAGGGCTTCCCCGTTGAGGGTAAAGTTGACCTTTCCCTCCAACTGGCCTTTTTCGATGGGGGCCCTGGTCTTATTGACCACATTGAATTCGGTGTTGATAAAAATCGGGTTTTCACCGGCTTCCAGCAGGGTGCTGCAATCGCTGCCGGCCAAGAGATCAACGGTTTTTTGCTTGCCGCCCTTTACCGTGAGCTGGCTCAACACCTCGCCTTTGGTGGTCAGGCGGTAGAGGGTGAAGTTTTCAAACGCCCAGTCATACAGGTTTACGGTGTCGCGATAGGCCATATTGGGCTGTATCGAGCTCACCGGCGGCTGATCAAGATTGGCCCCCATCACCACCAGCAGATACTCGCTGCCGTCAAAGCTGGCGGACGATACCAGACAGCGCCCGGCCTGGGAGGTGAAGCCGGATTTTATCCCGCTCACCCGTTCGTCATGCCATGAGTTGGAAGCGTCCATAAGGGCATTGGTGGAATATATCCGGCGGGCTTCATTTTTATTGGTGGCTTGCATGGTATAGACCGGGGACGATACTATCTCCCTGAACTCCGGCATGCTCAAGGCATGACTGCTTAGCTTATAGATGTCGTAAGGGGTGGAGACCTGCGCTGGTTCATGCAGGCCATGGGGATTGACAAAATTGGTGTTCAACGCTCCCAGCTCGCGGGCGCGGTCGTTCATGCGCTTGATAAAGGCGTCCACATCGCCCTGCCCCAGATGCCAGGCGATGACCAAGGCCGCGTCACAGCCGGAGGGCAGCATGGCGGCATAGAGCAAATCCTGCATGTTCACCACTTCGCCGGGAATCAACCCCACCTGACTGGCGCCCCGCACGTACAAATCGTCCAGCAGGCCTTCGGGGACCGTAATCTGCTCTTGCGCCGGGTGCTTAACGCTTTCCAGCGCCAAAATGGCGGTAATGATTTTGGTCAGCGAGGCCGGATACATGACCTTGTCCGCGTCTTTGGCATAAACCGCTTCGCCGCTGTCGGTGTTTACCATGTAGACCCCGCGGGCGTGGATGTCAAAATCGGGTTCTGCCGCCGCCGCCGTGCCGCCGGCCAGACACAGCAAAACAATCGTAAGCAGCACTACCCGGAGTATTCTTTTCTCCATGAAGGCACTCCTCCTCTGTCTTCGTATCCATAATACGCCGATAGGGCAGCTAAACTTGCAAGAGTTATTATTGTAATTGTACCACAATTTATTTTATCTGCCTACAAAAGGAGAATCAGCCTAAGAGAAGTTTGTTGGCCTAGGTATCGGCAAGCATTATATATGGCCTGCCCTTTTCTCCCGGTCCCGTCTTCATGATACCACCCTTACAACATTTCCTGTTTCAACACTTCAATGGCTTCTTCGAGTTGGACATCTTCGTCACCGGCGGCCGGGGCTACTATATAATCGGGGCTGATGCCCACTTCGTTGATGTCCGTGCCGTTGGGGGTATAGTACTTGTCGGTGGTCAGCTTCAGCGACCTTTCCCCCTGCAGGGGATACACGTTCTGCACCAGGCCTTTGCCAAAGCTCTGCTCCCCTACCAGCAACGCGCGGTCATTGTCCCGCAGCGCGCCGGCCAGTATCTCGGAGGAGGAGGCGCTGTTGCCGTCGATCAATACCACCAGCGGCAGTTCGCAGGAACCGCCGGTGGCGTGATGCACCACCTCATCGCCTTTAGTGTTGGACATGCTGACAATTTTTTTCCCGTCCAGGAAAATGTTGGCTACGTTCACGGCGGCATCGAGTTCACCGCCGGGGTTGGCGCGCAGATCGATGATCAAGCCGTCGATTGCGGCTTGGTTGAGCTCATTTACGCTGTCCACCACCTCCTGCGGAGTATGGGCGGTGAAGTGCGTGATGTGGATATAGCCGATGCCATCCTCCAGTTCTTCGGAGCTGACGGAGGGGATATCGATTATCTCCCTGATGATGGTGTATTCATGCTCCTGGCGGTCCGTTTCCCGGAAAACGCCGATGGTGACCTGAGTGCCGGCGTCGCCCTGCACCTGTGCGGTGACATCGTTCAGGCTCATGCCGGAGGTGCTTTCCCCATTTACGGTGGTGATGATATCGCCGGGCTGCAAGCCGGCCACATCTCCCGGAGTCCCCGGGATGGGCGCGATGATTACCACCCGGCCGTCATCATACTGGGACAGGTAGACCCCGATGCCGCCGAATTCCGCTTCGTAATGCTGCTTTATCGCCGCCGTCTGTTCCTCGTCCAGATAGACGGAATAGGGGTCGTCCAATACGTTGACCAGGCCTGCGGTAGCCGCTTGCAGCATGGTATCCACGTCCATCCGCTCGGCGTACAGCGATTGCTGCCGCATCAGGCTGAGCACCATGACGAAATTGGTGGTAGCGTTAAAGTGACCCAGCAATAAATAAACGATCAGCGCGGTGGTTGCCACGCCGATCACGCCGATCAAAAACTTCACCATATTTAATATATATTTCACCGATAACCTCCGCCGCGTTTATTTTACTTCATAATGTTATGCCAGGGGATGGCAACCTATACCCACCCTTTATTTCGATATATAATCCCAGGGGTTGACATAGTTGCCGTTGACCCGCACCTCGAAGTGCAGATGGGGGCCGGTGCTCCAGCCGGTGCTGCCGACCAGCCCGATGGTCTGGCCCTTGGCCACCACGTCCCCTACCGCCGTCAGGCGCGAGGACTGATGGGCGTACAGGGTGGAGATGCCGTTGCCGTGATCGATGATGATGGTCTCGCCGTAGCCATTAAGATAGCTGGACGATATCACCTGGCCGTCGTCGGCGGCCACGATGGGAGTGCCGCTGGAAGCGGCGATATCGGTGCCGGTGTGCATCTTGTTATAGCCCAGGATGGGATGATAGCGCATCCCATAGTCAGAGGTTATGGTGTAGTTGCCGGGACAGGGCCAGGTGAATACGCCGGTGCCCATCACATTGCCGCCCGCGCTCTGCAGGCTGCGGATGAGCTGCTCGACCGCTTTGGAGCTTTCCTCCAGCTCATTAAAGGCCTGTTCGAGTTTCTCCCGCTCTTCCTCGATGGAGCCCAGCAAGGTCTCCTGATCGTTTACCTGCTCAGACAGCGACGATTGCTTAATCTGCTTATCGCTGCGGGCGTTTTGCAGATTCTCTTTATTGCTTTCAAGCTCGGACCGTTTCTGCTCCATGACCATCTGCTGCTGCGCCAGGTTTTCGATCACCTGCTGATCCTGCTCGATGATATAGCCCAGCATGTCAAAGCGGCTCAGGAAATCGGAGAAATCCTCGGCGGCCAGCAACACTTCGATATAGCTCACACTGCCCTGCTTATACATGAACACCAGGTGTTCGGCGCACAGCTCGCTGCTGAGCGCGATCTCCTCCTCCAGCCGGTCGATCTCCACCTGCGCCTCCTCTATATTGACGGTCAGGGAATCTATGCTCCCATCAAGCGAGCTGATCTCCGCGCGGGTAGCGCTGATATCGTTCTCCAGCCGGCGGATACTGCCCAGCACGTTCTTCTCTTCCTTTTTGGCCGCGTCGATGCGCGCCTGCTGCTGCTGCATCTCCTCATTGATACGCTCCAGCTGCTGCCGCTGCTGGTCCAGCTCCATCTGCCGCTGCAGCTCGTCTATCTCATCATCGGGATTGGCATACACCGGCAGCACCAGGCTGCCGATAAAGATGACCAGCAATAACAGCAAGGCCTTTTTATGTATTTTCGTCACCCCAAAACCCCTCCTATCTTATCCTTAGTACCCTTAGCGGCATAAATCTTTGGCCCCGGCCGGTGACCACCGCCGGGGTCACGATGACGCCCCCAACCCGGCCCCTAGACCTTGAGAAACCGGTTCAGCGATATCCAGGTGCCGCTGACGCCCAGCAGCGCGCCGCCGCCCAGCAGCGCCAGCGCATAGGGGCGCAACACGCCGAAATCAGAGATGAGCGGAATAAAGCTGATGGCGATCTGTACGTTGGACAACAGCGCGTTATAGGCGGCGCCCAGCAAACCCAGCGCGATAATCGAGCCCAACAGGCCCAACAAAATCCCCTCGATGAAAAACGGCCAGCGGATAAACCAGTTGCCCGCGCCGATGAGCCGCATGAGAGTGACTTCCTTGCGGCGCGAGAATATGGACAGGCGGATGGTGGTAGCGATCAAAAATATGGAGCCGAAAGCCAGCAGCGCGATGATGATAATGCTCCCCAACCGCAGGTTGTCGGTCAGCTCGGCCAGCTTTTGCACGATGTTTTCCCCGTAGGTCACATCATCCACCCCGTACAGGGCCTCGATTCCCTGGGCGGCGGTTTCTACCATTTCCACGCTCTCGGCCTTTACCCGGAAGGAATCCGGCAGCGGGTTGCTGCCCAGAATCCCGGTCAGGTCATAACCCTTGAGCCGGCTGTCCTCCTGCAGCTCGCGCAAGCCCTGCTCCTTCGACACGTAAGTGACCTTTTCCACCCCCGTCACTTCGCGCAGCTCAGCCCCCAGCGCGGAAACCTCGTCCTCGGTAATGGTGGCGTTGATATATACCTTGATCTCCTGGTCGCTGCCCAGCTTGTGCATAAAAGCCTCCATGTTCAGGGTCAGCAGCATGGCCGCCCCCACTATGCACAGGCAGATCGTGACGGTGGACAGGGTGGCAAACGCCAGCAGGCGGTTGCGCTTCATGGAAATAAAGGCTTCCTTGAAAAAGAAGCCGATATTTTTCATATTCATTACAAACTCTCCCCATTAGGCAGATCGGCCACGATCATGCCGTTTTCCAGCATCACCACGCGGCGGAAGGCGTTGCGCACCAGCTCGCGGGCGTGGGTGGCCATGATAACGGTGGTGCCCAGATAATTGATCTGGTACAGCAGTTCCATGATATCCGAGGCGGTGTCCAAATCCAGATTGCCGGTGGGCTCGTCCGCGATCAGAATCAGCGGCTGATTGGCCAAGGCGCGGGCGATGCCTACCCGCTGCTGCTCCCCGCCCGACAGCTGGTCGGGGAGCGCGCCCTCGCGGCCCTGCAACCCCACCAGGTTTATCACCTCCGGCACCCGCCGGCGGATATGCGCACTACTGGCGCCCACCACCTTCATGGCAAAGGCGATGTTTTCGTAAACCGTTTTATTATCCAGCAGCTTGAAATCCTGAAAAACAATGCCGATATTGCGCCGCAGAGCGGGTACGTCGCGCTTGCGCATCCGCACCAGGCTGCGATCGTTGACGAAGAGCTGCCCCTCATCCGGCAGCACCTCCCGAATCAGCATGCGTATCATGGTGGACTTGCCCGCGCCGCTGGCCCCCATCAAAAACACAAATTCGCCGCGGTCTATTTTCAGGGAAACATTATTGAGAGCAACGATATTGCTGCTGTAGTTTTTGGATACATTGTAAAACTGGACCAGCATGTAGCTCCTCCAAAACGCGAAATTCCGGCAAAAACTATGCCTTCACAAGTGAATTCTACACCCTTTTGTCAAATCCTGCACGTTTTATATACGCGGTTTGCAAAAAAATCCTGTCAATAGCGGTCATTTAAGGGCAAAAAAATTTTGCCTCGGTTTGACATCGGGTTTACGCTGTGATACAACAAGGCAAAATATAGAAAAATGAAAGATGGACGCTCGTGATGCTCAAACTGCTTATCTCCCTGGGAAGCTCGGTCATCGTGTTTTTTCTGTTGAACTGCTATGTGGGCTGGCACTTCCTGATGATGATCGACGGCTGGGGGGTTGCCCCTTCCCTGCTGTGGTACTGGCTCATCTATGGTCTGCTGGCCTTTTCTTTCTTCCTGGTGTCGCTGCCGCCGTCATGGCTGCTGCGGCGACATGCGGCCTATTCGGCGCTGGTTTATGTAAGCTCCCTTTACTTGGGTATCTTCGCTATCGCGCTGCCTCTGCTGGCCCTGGCCGACCTGTTGGGCTGGGGCGCTGGCTTGGCGCCTTTGCCTGCGGGCCTGACCGCCTTTGGCTCCGCGGTGTATGCCAACGGCGGGCTGGCGTTTGGCATCGCGCTGCTCTGCACCCTGTACGGCTTTTATCGCGCCCGCCGCATCGCGCTCACCGAATATGACGTGGTGATAAACAAAGCCGCCCCCGCCCTGCCGCAGGCGCGCATCGTGATGATCTCCGATTTGCACCTGGGCAACGCGGCGCAAGCGCCGCAGCTCGACACTATGGTGCGGCGCGTCAAGGAGCTGCGCCCCGACTTGTTCCTGCTGGGCGGAGATGTGTTCGACCACGGCACTACGCCGGCTCTCACCGCACACGCGGCGGCGGCCCTGGGCAGTATCAAGGCCACCTACGGCAGCTATTACGTGGTGGGGAATCACGAACATTATCTGGGGCCGGCAGACCCGCTGGCAAACACCGGTATGCGGCGGCTGTTCGACGAAACCGTGGAAATCGCGGGCAGCCTTTATCTGGTGGGAGCCAAAGACGACAGCTTTCGTGACCGCCTCCGCACCGAGCAGTTGGTGGCGCCGTTGGACCGGAGCAAGCCCGTCATTCTGCTCGCCCACCAGCCCAGCGGGATAGCGGAAAACGAAATGGCCGGAGTAGACTTACAGCTCTCCGGCCACACCCATAGGGGACAAATATTTCCCGGCACCCTGCTGGTGCGCCTGTTCCACCGCCGGCATTACGGCTATTACCGCTGCCGACGCCTGCAGCTCATCGTAAGCTCGGGAGCGGGTACCTGGGGCTTTCCCCTGCGCATCGGCAGCCAAAACGAGATGGTGCTGATCAGGTTGGAGGCTAGACCCCCTCGTTGAGGCGTTTGACCATGATATAGTCGTCCATCACATAACCGTTGCCGATATCGGTAATCTGCTTCTTTTCCTTTACAAAACCCATGTGTTCGTAGATGGCTATGCTTTCCTTATTGTTGCGATTGACGCTCAGCCACATCATGGCCAGCCCGTTGGCGCGGCAATAGTGCTCATACATGTCCAGCAGCGCGGAAAACAGCTTTTTGCCCCGCCAATCCTTATAAATATATACCTTGCTGATAAACAGCGTGCCCTCGTCCACCTTCACGGAGGAATAGCCCACCGACCAGCCCTCGTATTCCATCAGGAAATATATATCGCCATCGATCAGCTGCTTGCGGATAGCCGCGTCCGACTGGTATTTTTCCAGCATATAATCCACCTGCCCGGCCGGCAGCAAGGAGTCATAGTGCTGGTGCCAGATGCGCCCCGCCATTTCCACTATGTCCCGAATCTGGTCCGGACGCGCCACCTGCGCGAAAGATATCTTGTCCATGGCTTCCTCGCGCTCAGCCGACTCAAAATATCCCGATTCCTTTTGATACTCCTTGCGGGTCAGGGAGTAACACAGGTGGTCATACACCTTGCCGTCATAAATCCTCTCCGCCTGGCGCAGCGTGCCTTCATAGCGAAAACCGCACTTTTCGATTACCCGTTTGGA
>JAUNBV010000136.1 GCA_030526885.1 Syntrophomonadaceae bacterium | reverse complement strand
ATTTTAAAGTCTTCTTCGTTGATAAGGCCAGACCATTCGGCCGCAAGCTCTGTTGCAGCCACAGACCATGGTTTATCGGTGGTGGATGTCAAAAATTCAATAGAAATGAAGGTCTTGCGGTATTGGCGCTGTTCTCGCAGTTTTCGCAGTACAATGTATTTCTGCGCATTCATCAGCCACCCTTCCGGATTGGGGCAAGTGGTCACTTCATCTATCCGGCGATGAGCCAGCACAAATACTTCCTGAACCGCTTCTTCGGCCAGCGCGTCGTCGTTAAAGTGAGCTGTGGCGTATAGGAATAATTTGCGGAAATTGCTCTCATAAAGAGCTGCCAGCATTTCACTTTGCTTTTTATCTTTAATCAAATCTTCACCTCCCGGAGAAATTGGAGGATTCATGGTGACGGTTCATGTCTACTGAATAAGTCGGCGCTCTGCTTAAGACACCTAGCTGAAACCGTTCTTTGCTTTTTAAGCCCAACTTGCCTTGCTTTCGTCTTTACATTCTATCCGGCTTATAGTGAGCGAGGAGTAAGATAAATTTATTTTAACAATAAAATAGCGTTTGCGTAAACACAAAACGACGAATTTTCACATATTTTTTGTTTTTGACATCGTGAATCCTGTGACGAAGGAGACAGTCTGCCGTCCCCTTGTCTCCACGCGGACTCGGGCAGTGCCAACAGTTCCAACGCCTGTGTATAACTCTGATTGCAGTGTCCCGTATTCGCGGTACAACTGCACGAAGGAGACAAGGAGGAGACAAGGGAACAGTCCGAGACCGCTGAAAAAGTCCCCACATTAAGCCGCCCCGGCACGTGCCCTAGTCCAACTTTGTCGATTCATCAGCAACCAATAGGCTAATGACTTCATTCCCCACGGCAGCGACGCCGACCCCACACGGCCACATGAATACTATGACGGCACATATCGCTATCTAAAGGAGATTGGCATACAAGAAATATAATGGCAATGTGCATCCCTACACTGTTTTGCACCGTTCACATTCCCCCAAATGTACGCTCACAGCACACCTAAAAACGCTGTCAGCAACTTCCATAAGCCGGATATATAGCCTACCATTAACAGTAGGAAATATATCCGACAAAGGAGGAAGCATCACATGGCCAAAACCCTGCAGGAACTATCCCTCATCGACGACTTCCTGTTCTGCGAAGTCATGAAAGACCCCATCGCCGCCAAAGGTTTAGTCGAAATCATCCTGGGCAAACAAATAATAGCCGTGCAGGTCAGCAAGACCCAGGAAGAAGTAAAGACCGAACCCGTATACCGGGGCATAAGACTCGACATCTACCTCGAAGACGACCAGAACACCGTCTACAACGTCGAAGTGCAAGTAAGCAATACCGGCAACATCCCTAAGAGAAGCAGATACTACCAGAGCCTCATAGACTACAAACGGATACCCGCCGGCGACCCCGATTATAACAAACTGCCCCCCAGCTATATAATATTTATCTGCAACTTTGACCTATTCGGGCAAGGCAGATACAAATATGAATTTGAATACAGATGTTTACAGGATTTTTCCTTGCCATTCGGCGATCAGGCCATTAAAATAGTATTAAACACCAGAGGTGAAAACGATAACGAAGAAAGTGCTGAATTAATTCGACTGCTGAAATACATAGCCGACAGCAGCGAGGGCAGCGTAGATAAAGCCGCAGACGAACGCATAAGATACTTAGGCGAGAAAGTGTATGAAGTTAAGCACAGCGAGGAAAGGGAGGCGAATTTCATGCTATTACAGGAGAAGATGACGCTGGAGCGGCAGGAAGGCCGTCTTGAAGGCGAAAAACTCGGCTTGCGCAGAGGTAAACGCGAAGGTAGGATGGAAGGAAAGCGCGAAAAATCAGGCGAGATTGCCCGCAACATGTTAGCTAAGGGCCTCGACCGTGAGTTGATAGTAGAAGTCACCGGCCTTTCCGAGGCTGAAATCGAAGCCTTGCGGAAGTAGGGCGACAGCGAGATAGTCATAGGAGATTTGCTAACCGGGGGCGGCCAAAAGGCTGCCCCCGTTGACGTTGGGACGCGGATGACCCCCGCCTCCCCTTCGGAGGCAAGGGCAAGGGATGACCCAGACTGATATGAGGGTTTTACCCCCGGCGGTATTTTTCGGGGATGAGTTCGGACAACCGGGCGGTGGCCAGCCCGATGGAGCTGTCGGCCGCGCCGTAGTAGACCAATATTTCGTCGTCGTCCTCCAATATCTCTTTATCCTTGCCGGGAACGGCGCCGCAGGAGAACACCACGTTGGGCACCCAAGCGCCGTTTACGCCCAGCTCGTAATCCTCGACCGGCTCCAGCACCGGATTGGGGGAACGGTAAAGCACCTGCTCCGGGGCGTTGAGGGCGGTGAGCACCACGCCCAGGCGGTAGACATGGCGGTGATCCACGCCGTGATAAATCTGCAGCCACCCATAGCGGGTCTTTAATGCCTGGCTGCCGGCCCCGATTTTCAGCGAATCCCACATGCGGCCGGGGCGGGGGCCCATCACGATGCTGTGCCGGCGGTCGCAGGGAAAGCGCAGTTCATCCAGCCAGGTGGCCCACATGCTGGGCTCGATGCGGTGGATCAGCAGATAGCGCCCGTCGATGCGCTCCGGCAGCAAAATGGCGTCTTTATCCCAGATGTTTTTGAAGGCCAGCCCCTCGCGCCGCCAGTTGGTATAGGAGCCGTTTTGCAGGTCGTCACAGGCGATGGAGGCGGCGGCGATTTGAGCAATCTGGCCGTCGTAGGCGGTATACAGCATCCACACGCGATCATTTATCAGCGCCATACGGGGGTCTTCGCAGCCCCGGCTTTCCTCCGGCAGCACCGGGGACAGGATGGGGTGCGGCAGGCGTTCGCGCACGCTATAGCCATCGGTTATGGCCAGGCCGATATGCGAGATGCCGTCATCTCCCACCGCGCGGTAAAACAAGTATACGTCGTCTCCCAGCCGCAATGCGCCGGGGTTGAGCACATAGCGCGATTCCCAATCGTGCGCCGGTATCGGGGCCAGCACAGGGTTGCCGCGATATCTCTGTAAAGGGCGCGCGGCTTCGCTGGTGATTTCCTGCACCAACACCGGGATGTCGCGGGGGCGGCTGGGCAGCAGGCGATCGAGCAGGCTTTCGCCGCTGCGCCCGGAGCGCACCAGCCGGTACACGGTGCGCCGGATTTCCTTTTCGGGATATCCCAACTCCCGATACAGGGCTTCCAGAAAATCATGGTTGAAGCAGCGGGCTTCCACGCTGGTGCTAAAGGCTTCGGGCCGCCCCTGGCCGCCTTTGTAGCTGTGACTGGCCCAGCTCCAGGGGGTGCAGCTTAAAAACTCTTCGTTTTCCAGCACCTGGCTTAAGCCCCAGCTATGGGCCATGCGCTCAAACACCCGGGCGTCGTCGCTTTTACCTTCCGCATTCAGTCGCTCGGCGATGAGGTCGAGTTTTCGCACCAGCAGGCGATGGTTGAAGCTCTCGAAAATGTTATGGGCGGAAAAGGCGTCGCCGCTGTCGCCGTGCAGCAGGGCGTGCTGTACCTTGACCCCGATGTTGCGGCGCTCGCGCACGCTGATATAGAACAGGCGCGAATATTGTTCCGCCGCGCACAGGCGGCGCAGCAGGGAGTTAAAGTATTTGAGCCGGGGGTAGCTGCCGCCCCATCCCGGTTCCAGGGTTTTGACGGTGAGGCAGGCGGTGAGCCGGTTCAAGCTGGAACTGCGCAGGCGCGGCAGGGGGCCGTAGGGTTGCTCCCGGTCGAGGCAAATGAGCTTTAACGGCACCCAGGAAAAGTTCTCCGGCGATAATTGCGACGCCAGCCAGGTGACATCGCGGTCCAAATAGCTGCTGTCCTCCAGCAGGTTCGCCAGGCTGAAAGCGCGGCGCGCGTCCATGGTGTTGAGCAGCTCCCGCGCGCTTTTCACCCCCAGCGGTATCATCAGGTTGGACGGCGGGAAGCGCAGCAGCACTTCCCGCAGCATTTCCTCGTGCACACTGTACATGCGCTGCACCGGCAGCAGCCGCAACACGTTCTCGGCAAATTCCTGCACCCCGGCGGCGGTGCCGAGATCGCCGGGCAATAAACGGGTCAGGTTTTCCTCCAGTTCCGCCATCCAACCCTCGGTGGCTGCGATGATGTCGGTAGCCGGAGCCTGCGGAGAGATGTTTAAGTCCACCGACAGGAATTGATTGAAGCGTTCTTCATAACGGCGGCATAACCTGCGAAATACCCGGTCGGTGATGATGGCGCGGTGGTCGCGCCCCATAATCTGCCGGGGCACGGCCAGCGGCCGGCCCGGAACATATTCCATATAGGACAGCGGGATGAGGGGCGGATGGCGCTGTTCCTGGGTTTGCTGCCACTGCTCGGCCAATCGTGCCCGGCGCCGCCTCACCTCTTGCCTTAAGCCCTCATGCCGCAGCAGGCGTTCAGACGCGGTTTCCTCCGCCGGCTGCGCGCCCGCGATATATCCGGCCAGCAGCGTCACCAGCGCCTGTACCGCCGTAGTCTGTTTTTCCCTGGCGGCAAACCCATATTCCAATAATAAAGCCATTAAGCCCCGCACCCACAGCTTTTCATCCGGCATGGCCCCATGCTCGGTACGCCGTTTAAGCTCCTCCCCCAGCTCCACCGGCAAATGACCGGCCAAAGCCTCCCGTCC
>JAUNBV010000135.1 GCA_030526885.1 Syntrophomonadaceae bacterium | reverse complement strand
GGGCGACGGGCTTTACATTGTCCGGGCTATGGGGCATGGCGGCCAGGGGCACAACAAAAGCTTCCATGTAGCGGATCCCTATGAATATTATGTTGTTCCGGCAAAGTGGTTCGCTCTGATGGCCTATCGCCTTCTGAAGGACAACGCACAGTGTGCCCGCCAGATCATCGCGGACAATCCCCCCATGATGACGCCTGCGGAATACGTTAAGAGAATGGACAACCTCAAGAAGGTGGAGCGGATAGAAATAGCTCCCGTTCCGAAGGATTTCGCCTGACGCTCCGCCAGCGTTACGGGGCGGTGCTCCTCAGCGATTCCACCTTTTGGATGGCCAACTGATGCCGTTTTCGCATCCAATCGATAAGCGGGGCCACCGCCGGGCGCTTATAGGTTAGATAGGAAACATAATAGGGGATGACGGTCTGGCTGCCCTGAATGCGCGTTACCTGGTAATGCCTAAAGTCCAGATACGAAGCTGCCATCACGGTCGTGAAGCAGATTGCGTTTTCCAACTGGACGTAATAGGGCAAAAGATGAACGTTTGGCAATTCATCTTGCACGAATTCCCTGTTCTGCAGCGGGATATGATGCAATTCCAACAACGAGAGGACGATCTGCTGAACCGGCTGATCGAGTTTGACAATAACAAATTTCTCGTGCTGGAATAGGGAGAGATCGACGGGATCGGTGGATGCAATGGGGATTGTGACGGGAAGCCGCAGTAACAGTTCATCTTCAAAAAGCGTTATGCAGGTCACGTCGGCCGCCTGGATCGGATGATAGGAGATAAGCAGGTCCGCCTCCTGGTCGAAGAGAACCTTCGCCTCGACCTCGTTGTCCGGCCGAAAAAAGGTGTTCAGCGTATTGGGCTCTTTCAGAATGTACTCCGCCAGCAAATATTGGGAACACAGCAGTATCGCACTGCATACGGAGATCCTGTCAGACGGCAGCCTGTGCTTTTGCAGGTCAGCCTCCAGCAGGTCAAGCTCCTGCAGAATGCGGGAGAAGCGATCGAAGGTCTGCTTGCCGGCTGCGTTTAGGGTCAGGGAGGCTCCGTTGCGGCGGAACAGCGTGACGCCGAGTTCCGCTTCCAGGGCGCGGATCGACTTGGTCAGCGCAGGTTGGGTAATGAAAAGCCTCTGAGCGGCCTTCGTCAGGTTCTCGCTCCTTGCGGCGGTGCAAAAATACCGCATTTGTTGGATATGCATGCGCGTTCCCTTTCCGGCGTCGCTGCAGACGGGTTTGACCGAAGCAGCCCCATATTTCTGGTTGAAAGTATATCACACACTTTATTTCAAGGCAAACGATTGCGCGCAGTGCGGCGCAACAACCGCATGGCTCAATCGCATGCTGCAAGCAAGAAGCAAGAAGGAGGAAGTTTTCTATGGATAGTCAATTGATTATATGTCTCGTTGTTTTCGGCGCAGTATTGGCTGGGTTCTTTGCCAATAAATGGCCCATTGCGCTGACCGCCATGGTTGGTTCCCTGCTGATGGTCGTGACCGGATGCCTGGAACCGGCAAGCGCCGTCGCGCCGCTCTCCAGCGGAACGGCGGTGCAGCTTGCCAGCCTGTTTATTTTATCCGGAGCATTTTCAAAAACCCGCGTAATCGTCACGATAGCAAATAAAGTCGCTGCGGTTGCAAAAGGGTCCCTGCTCCGGGTGGTTGCCGGCTACGTGTTGGTCGCGTTCATCCTCAATGAATTTGTAGGAAGCGCGGTGGCGACCTTCACCATTCTGTACCCCCTGATCTCGGCCAGTTGCAAACAGATGAACATGAGCCCCTCCAAGGTCATGTTCCCCGTTGGCATCGTCTGCATTTGCTGCGGCGCGACCACGCCGGCCGGTTCCGTCGCGATGATGTCCATTCTGAACGGGTACTTGGAGACCTACGGGATGTCGCAATTTGCCAACTTCCCGATCCTTACCTGGACCTGGGCGCGCCTGCCGGCGACGTTGGTCATGCTGGGCTACGCTGCGTTTTTCTGCGCCCGGCGTCTGCCGGAACGGATCCCGGCGGATGCGCTGAAGACCGATGCCTCCGCCAATACGGGGATAGCCGCCAAAAAACTCACCACGCTGCAGGAGCGGGTCAGCGTCATCGTCTTTGCGCTCGTCATTCTGGGCTTGATGTTCAACAGCCTCATTAACCGCGTGATCCCGATTGCCGGTTGGCAGCTGTGTCTGTTCGGCGCCGTTACAGTGGTGGCCTTTGGTTCTCTGCGCGGCAAGGAGCTGTGGTGCAATATGGGTCTGAATATGGTGTTCCTCTATGTGGGCACCACCGGGATTGGCACTGCCATGTCCAACTGCGGCGCGGCCCAATTGGTAGGCGATCTGCTCTCCAGCATGTTCGGAGGCACCCCCAACAGCTATCTGGTCGGGTTTGTCTTCTTCATTATCCCGTTTTTGCTCACGCAGGTCATGTCCAACGCGGCTGTCAACTTTGTCTTCTCTCCCATCACGATCATGTGCATGAATTCGATGGGCGCAAATCCCCTCGGGCCTTGCTTCCTGGTCATCATTGCCGCGCTGTCATCTTTCATGACCCCGATGGCCACCGCCTGCGTCCCCGTCATGATGGAAGCTGGCGGCTATACGCAAAAGGACTTGGTAAAGATATCGATCGTTCCCAGCTTGATCGTCTGCGTGGTAAGCGTCCTCTGGATTATGACGATTTTCCCGCTGTACGGATAAAGATACCGCTGGCAAACGACGCATCACAGGCAATGGAATGGGCGGCAGGTCTTTGACTTGCCGCCCTCTCCCGTGCCCGCTGGCGCAACCGGAACGCTGCAGCGGCACGGGTATGCCGCGCCGCCCGGTACCCCTTGCTGCGCTCCAAAACCGGGGACTCAATACCCCAAAGCAGTATCTACAATGCTGCCATCAATGGCGTTGATTGCTAAAATGATGGTCGGTCCTGCATAGAAAGCACTGCCTGTCTGCCCGCTGCCGCTTTGATAGAGTACGGTATCCCTTGCAGCATCGCGCCATTTCTGCTCCACTTTCACCGATCCATAGAACACCCAGGCAGGCGTTAAGATGCCTTTCCTCGCGCCGCCGGTATTCTGCTCCCTGATGCGCAGAAGCCCCAGTTGGATTTCATCAACGCTGACATCTATCTGGATGCTTTCCAGCTCTGGGTTTCGCAGTTCGGTCTGCGGCTCATAGATTGCAAGCAGCATCCTCTCGCAAATGGCGGCTGCATCGCGAAACGGCAGGATATGCACCTGGTCCTCTATCGTCTCGCCCACCGCAATGGGCGCCGTCCATGCAAGGGACGCGATGCCGTCGTCATCCATAACAACTTCAATCCGCTCATAGCTCCAGGCCGTATTGTAAGGGTCCATATCGACATCCCCTGCATCGACCGCGACGGGAACCCCCGATACCTCCCGTACGTAAAACAGCTTGTATCCATAGTTTTTTGCGGCGGAGGAAACGCCGTCTGCATATCCGGCCGTTTTGTCGCTGACCAAATAGGCCGCTGCCAAAACCGCCTCAACGCCCGCGTCCTGAAACATTTGATCGCAGACCGCAACGGCTTCGCTTAACTTCAGCGCGACCCCGTGCGCCGCGCCGCCCCCGGTATCCGCCCCGGCCGGCACCCTCTGCGCATCCATCATGCTGTACGGCGGCGCGTTGTGCCGTTGATAATACAAATGGCTTTCATCGGCGTCCGCATTTGTGATGTTGGAACGCACCTGGAGCGAGCCCGTGTCGGAAAGGGCGTCCAATGCATAATACTTTGCGTTTTTGTCGCTTACCAGTTTCATCGTCCCGTCCGTTATCACGGGCCCGGCGGCGGCCGCTTCCGGCGCGGAGTCGTATTCGTTTTTCAGCGCGTCCATCAATGATTACCATTGCTCCTGCGTAAAGCCCGCCGCAGCGTAGGACCCGTCCGCCGACTGTTCCTGCAGGGACAGCAGCTCCCTTTCCACATCCGCCTTTGTCCGCACGGCATTGGAACCGTCTTTCACCACCTGATCCTTGAAAACCGTATGAAAAACCGCGGTGACCGTCTGCTGGCTGAAGCCCGTTGCCTCCACACGCAGCATCGGAATATAATCGGCGGCAGGAAGCTTTACCGGGGCGTCAACCAAGATCCGCAGATTCCCGTTTCCGCCCGTTGCCGAATACGCATAATTGTCCGTTGGAATGTCGATGGCAGTATCGGCTTCCTCGTCTATGCGCACCGCCTTTTCGATCAGGCGCTCCGCGTCCTTGGGCACGACAACGGCGTTCTCCGGCGTCGGCTGGCAGGCCGCTAGGGAAAGCAGCATGCCAACGGTCAACAGAATGGAAATTGCTCTTTTCATTTGCCTGTACCCCTTTCTTCTTGATGCGGCGCGGCCCGCGCCCGTTCCGCAAATCCCGGCTTGCTCAATACCCCTGTTCCATATTGATCACGCTGCCGTCGAGCGCGTTGATGGCGAACACGATGCGGGGTCCCCTCTGCTTGTTAGTAGGCTCGCCGCTGATCGTGGTTTCCCCGTAGAACACCCAGGCCGGAACATAGAGCCCCACCCGTTCCTCCGTGCTGACGTCGCGGATGCGCAGCAGGGAGAGCGCAATGCTGTCCACCGTAACCGCATACTCCCATTGATGCCCGTCGTAGCGCACCGACTCGGTCTTGTAGAACTCGACCACCATCGTTTCAAATATGTCTTTGA
>JAUNBV010000134.1 GCA_030526885.1 Syntrophomonadaceae bacterium | reverse complement strand
TGCACGATGAGCAGTTGCGCTTTATCGTGCGAGTTTATATATTCGGCCACCATCCGGTAGTCCTCCGGCTGGCTGTGCATGATTTCAAAACAACATTCTTCCGGATAGGCATAAGTTTCGGCCTGATCCGAAATGGCTATCACCCCCACGTCGATGTCCTGCGCCAGCAGGGCCTTGCGCAAATCGCCGGAAAAAGTGGCGATGCCACATTGGCGCGGCAGACAGGTTGCCAGATTTAACACCCGCATATATCAGTAGCTCCTTTTCGTTATTTTTGAGCGGTTATCGGGCTTGTTATCCCCCAACCGTGGCCTGATAAATAATGATCAAATCGAGGGCACTTTGGCGGCCAGGGACGGTTCTACCGCCGCCATGCGCTCGGTCATATATCCCATTATTCTCTCCAACGAGGCGGGAGAAATACCTTCGCAGCGGAAAATAATCTCCGGGCCGGTATTGGACGCCCGAAGCAGGGCCCACCCGTCGTCGAAGGTGGCCCGCACCCCGTCGATATCCAAGCAGGGATGGTCCTGTTTCAGCTCGGCTTTCATCTCGTTGACCAGGGTAAATTTCTCTACTTCCCCTACCGGCAGGCGGATCTCCGGCGAGGCATAATACTCCGGTATATCGCAAAGCAATTCATCCAGCGCCAGCTCGGTATGGGACATGATGCGCAACAGACGGGCGGCGGCGTACAGGGCGTCGTCATAGCCGTAGTATTCGTCCGCGAAGAACATATGCCCGGACATTTCCCCGGTGAATACCGTATTTAATTCGCGCATTTTGGCTTTGATAAGCGAGTGGCCGGTCTTATAGAAAAACGGCCGCCCGCCCAGGCGCAGGATCTCTTCCACCAGCGCCAGCGAACACTTTACTTCCACGATGCAGTCGCAGCCGGGATAGCGGGGCAATATCTCGCGCCAGAATAGAATCATCAGCATATCGCCCCACAAAAAATTGCCCCTGGCGTCCACCACTCCCAGCCGGTCCCCGTCACCGTCAAAGCCGATGCCCAAATCGGCGTTCACCGCCTGTACCACCGCGCTCAGATCGCGCAGATTGGCCGGGTCTACCGGATCGGGCTGATGATGGGGGAAATCGGGGTCGGAATCGCAGTACAGGGGGATGACCTCACAGCCCAGCCGCTGCAACAGGTCCGGCGCGAAGGGCGACGCGGTGCCGTTGCCGCAGTCTACCACCACCTTCAGCCGGCGCGGCCCCATTTCGATATGGGACGCGATCCAGCGCAGGTATGCTTCGCTCATCGGCGCGGGATAGCGCTTGCCTCTCCGCAGGGTGATGAACTCACGCGCCTGCACCATGCGGGCAATTTCCTGAATATCTTCCCCGTAAATGGTGGATTCGCCCAAAAGCAGTTTGCAGCCGTTATATTCGGGCCCGTTATGGCTGGCGGTTATCATGATGCCGCCGGGGATGTTCATCTGCCGCGCGGCGAAATAGAAAATGGGGGTTATGGTCTCTCCCAGATCGAAAACATCCGCGCCCGATGACAGCAGAGCTTCAGCCATAACCGCGTGCAGACGGGGCGAGGAATGGCGGTTGTCGTGGGCCAGCAGCAGCTTGTGCTGCCCTTTGCGGCGGGCATAAGCCGCAAAAGCGCGGGCGATATCGCCGGCCAGCTCGTCGGTAAGCTCCGTGCCCGCTATGCCGCGTATATCATATTGACGAAAAATCGAATGCATGAGGACAACACCTTTCTTATAAGTATCCGACAGATTTAAAACATTACCTGATGATGAATTTATCCCCCCCAGCGGAGTCTATGTTAAGGCTGCCGGGCCTATAACAGATCGAAGCGCTCCTGCTGCTCCAGATGGTCGGTTACCCGGCGCAGGTCCTGGGCGCACTGGCGGCGGGTGACCATCACCACATCGTCGTTTTCCACTACCACCAAATCCTGGACGCCAAACAGCACCACACTGCGATGCCGCTGCCGCACCACGCAGTTCTCGCTCTCCAACAGCAAAACATCCCCGCCGGAAGAGCAGTTGCCGGCTTCATCCGCCGGCAGCACTTCGGACAGCGTATTCCAACTGCCCAGATCGCACCAGCCAAAATCGCCCGGCACCACCGCCATATGACGGCTGCGCTCCGCCACCCCGTGATCCAGGCTGATATCGGGCAGGGCGGCGTACTGCTTCCGGCAATGGTCATAGCCTCCCTGCGCGGCGGCGTGGATGTCGGGCAGAAACCGGAAGAATTCCTGTTTTAAAAGCCCGAGTTGTCCCATATAAATGCCGGCGTTCCACATATAATCCCCGGTGGCCAGATAGCGCGCCGCTTCATCCCGCTGCGGCTTTTCCCGGAACGATTCGACCGGGTAGACCTCCGGCATGGCGGCGAACTCATAACGGCTGCGCTCGATATAGCCGTAAGCCGTTTCCGCCCGTTCGGGGCGAATGCCTACCGTTACCAGATAGCCCTGCTCCGCCGCCGCCTGCGCGCGCCGCATACATTGAATGAAGGCGTTTTCGTCGCCGACATGGTGATCGGCCGGAAATACGCCGATTATCTCTTTTTCATCCACGTCCTGACAGTAAGCCAGCCCCAACCCCACTGCCGCTGCGGTATTGCGCCCCACCGGCTCGGAGAGGATTTCCACCGCGTCGGCGCGATGGAGCAGGCGGCCGGCTATTTCACCCGCCAGGTCATCGCCGGTGATGATGACGATACGCTCCGCCCCCGCCGACCGCAGGCGATCGATGGTCTGCTCCAGCATACTGCGTTCATCCAGCAAAGCGCACAGCTGCTTAGGCCGGCTTCTCCGACTCTCCGGCCACAGGCGCAAGCCTTTCCCTCCCGCCAGGATCAGCGCGATCATGTACATATAACTTCCTTCCGTTCAGAATAAAGCCCCCTTTTACGAGGCGGCGCCTTATAGTTTATGTCTTAATTCCCGGGTATTATTCGCCGGGGTTCTTTTTTGCGGTGCGGGCTGAAGCAAAAGCAGGAGTTCCGCAAAAAAATTTGAATATATAATATTGAACATGCATAGCAGCGCTGCGCTACAGGTCTTATATTTTGAGCTGAAAGCGGAAGAATCAGTAATAAGGGCGAGGAGGAGAAAGCGATGGAAGATAAGCGATTGATCGATATTTTTGATGAGCAAGTGAAAACCATCCCGCAGCTGCTGTACACCGATATTCTTTATGCCGGCGATAAGCCCGCCACCCATTTTGTGGAGGCCGGCGAACAGCGCACCCTGACCTATAACGACCTGGTTTTTCGCGTTGAATGCCTGGCTACCAGCTTAATCCGGCTGGGCTTCCAGGAAGGAGACCGCATTGCCACCATGCCGCCCATATCCCTGCGTTGGGTACTGGCCGACCTGGCGATAGTATGCGCCGGGGCCATCTCCGTGTCTATCGTGGATATTTTGAAACGCGATCAACTGGTGGCCCTGCTGAAGGACAGCGCCAGCCGCGCGGTGGTATTGCCCAACGCCAGCGACGCCCTGTTGCTGATGGAGGTTTTTGATACCCTGCCGGACCTGGATTATGTGTTTTGCCTGCAAAAAGGCTTTCGCGGCGACGGCAAAACGTATTTCGGGCTGGGCGAGCTGTATCACTGGGGCGAGCAATACCATGATGAAGTGGCGGCGGAATTGAAACAGCGCATGGATGAGATTCAATCCCACCATCTGGCCACCATCGTATATGTGGAATCCAAGCCGGGCAAGCAGCATATGGCATTCCATAGCCACGGCAAGCTTTTGTCCACCAGCACCCAGGCCCTGCGCTATTTCAGCTGTCTGGCCGGCAGCAGCCGCAATGAGGAGCTAAAGAAGATGGCTACCATTCCGGTACATCAAATCATGGGCAAGCTGCCCGACTACTTCTGGCCGCTCATCGTGGGCGCCAGCATAGATTTTACCGGCGAGCAGAGGATAGTAAAGGGTGACAGTGAAGTTATTTCCGTATTTGGCACTTAGGCGCCATCACCAATAATTCATCGGGATTATCAAAACCGGAGCTGCGGCAAAAGGCAGCGCCGGTTTTTTAAAGGACAGACTGTAAGCGCTAATCCGGCAAATGCGTAAGAGTAGTACAGAGCAAAATAACAGGGGGTAATGGGTAATGAAGAGATTTATGCAAGGGGCGCTATTGGCGATACTGGTGTTGCTGATGGGGGCCATGACCGCGATGGCACAAGATGCTGGTTTTAAGGATATAGCCGGGGTCGAGCAGGAAAATGCCATCATCGTGGCCTGTGACCAGCAGCTGATGAACGGAGTCGACCAAGCGCAGTTTATGCCGGAAGGCCAGCTTACCCGCGCGCAATTAGCGGTAGTGCTGCAGCGCACCTTTGAATTAAGCGGTAAAGACGTGGCTTTGCCGGAGGGAATGTATGCCGACGTGGCGGCCGACAGCTGGTATGCCGAGGCGGCGCGCGCCTGCGCCGCCAACGGAGTATTCGCTTATGCGGCTGAATTCGGGGCCGACGAGGCGGTGCCGCGGTCGGAACTGGCGGTGTGCGTCCAGCAAGCCTTTGCCGTCCGGCAGATCAATATCCCCATGACCATGCAATACCCCCTATTTGAGGATACCGAAGACCTGACTTCCCAGGAATTGATGGCGGTTATTTTTGTGAACAATACCGGCATCATGCCTTCCGCCGACGGCTATTTCCGTCCCGATGAGGCGGTGACCCGCGCGGAACTGGCGCAAACGCTGCTGCAAATCGTGGAGCTTACCGCTGTCACGGAAGATAATGACGAGGTTTGCAAGCTCAGCCCCGGCCGGTCGCTGGTCATCAGCCTGCCCGCCAACGCCCGT
>JAUNBV010000133.1 GCA_030526885.1 Syntrophomonadaceae bacterium | reverse complement strand
TGATCCCCTGTACCTTCCCCTCCAGGATCACCCCGGGTTCAATACTGATCTCCTCTGGCATGTAAAAACCGATCCTCCTCAAGCATTATTAGAACCATTGTATAATTTAACCACCACTACGTCAAGGCCAATACTTCAAGGAAGTTAAAAAACTCTTCATAACCAAAGCATCAATAGGGGTTGATGAAATCGTTTCGATTTGGTCAACCCCTACGCGGAATATTAATATGAAGCTCTGACTCATTCCTGGGGCACGGCTTTCATCAGGGGGCGTTCTCCGGCTTTGATCATGCCCAACTGCTCCCGGGCCATTTTTTCGATGTATTCCGGATCTTCGGTGAGTTCCAGCTGGGCCTGGCGCTGCTCCACCAGGGCCGCCAGTTCCTGCTGCTCGGCCAGCAACGCGTCCCGCTTCTGTTCGAGACGGATGACCTCGATGGTGCGGGGGATGGCGGTTACCAATAATGCCACCACAAAAAGCGCTGTGATGATGCGCATCAGGCGCGGTTTTTGCTTTTGCCTCTTAGGACTCATCTTCCTCCTCCTCGCCGAACAGGTTCAGGGTATCCCCCGGCAGTATGATGACGACCTGATAGCCTTTGGAGCGGGCGCGGTTAAGCAGGGTGGCGACAGTGGAGGGGCTCACCTTCAGTTGCCGGGCGATTTCCTCGTTGCCCCGCCCCATCTCTTTCAGCACCACGGCCTGTCGTTCCCGAAAACTTAACTTTTCTGCTCCGCGAATTTCAATCTGCATAACTTATCCACATTTCATCCACAAATTGTGGACAAATATATTATATATGATGGGGAACGATTTGAAAAGCCTTTATTGAAAAATTTCTTCTTCGTCCGTTTGGGGCGGGGGGGGATTGAGGCGCCGGTAAAGGAAATGCGTTGCCCGGCGCAGCAGCGCGAGCAGGCGGAGCACGAGCCGGGCCAGGCCGCGCAGGAGGCGGACCATGATGCCGGTCAGCCACCGCAGGGGCCGCCGGCAGGAGGGGGACAAATATTTGAAATAGAGCAGGACGCCGACGATCAGCGCCAGAAAAACGTAACTGCGCAGCTCGCCCTCATTGATGAACAACAGCGCGCCGAAGATAAGCCACAACAGCAGCGCCCACAGGATGAGGTCGCATACGTACAGCAGCCCCTGCCGCAGCCCCAGTTGGGAGATCAGCAGCTGATAGCCGTGAAAGATAAAGCCCAGCAGTACCCCCAGCAGCAGAGTCATGGCAAAGGCCTGCAGCTGAGCGGCAATGTTGATGGTCAGCATGGCGGCCTATTTAAAGAGGCGGCCCATTACTTTTTTGCTCTTTTCCTTATAGACATTATCCGCGTTTTTATATTCCAGCGCGTTGATATTGCCCTCCACGTCCACCCGGCTGTCGTCGAGATTGAGCATGGTGATATGCATCCCGTGGCCCCGGATCAGCAGCACCCCCAGCGCGCTCTGCAGGCTGATCTCGTTTTCATCGAAGTTGAGTACCCGTTTTATCCCGGTCAGGTTTATGGTATGGCGTTCACTGATCTGGATTTGATGTTCCGACATGGCGGTTGCCCCCTTATCGCTTCTTGTAGGGACATGATATGCGCGCGGATTAAAAAAAATAACAGACGGGCGCACGTTTATGCGCCCGTCTGCATCGTTTGCCACCGGCGTTAATTCAATAGTCGATACAGGTTTTTGCTCTCGTTGGCCTTGACATGATCCTTTATGTCCAGTATCTCGTAGCGCAGCTCACGGTCGCCGCTTTTCACGGTCAGGATATCGCCTTTCTGCACTTCGGCGGAAGGCTTTGCCACCCGGCCGTTTACCAGCACCCGTTCATGATCGGCAAAATCCTTGGCCACCGTGCGGCGTTTGATGATGCGCGACACTTTCAGGAACTTGTCCAGACGCATGGTTAACGGACCGCGTCCTTAAGGACGCTGCCGGGACGGAAAGCCGGGACTCTGGCCGCGGCTATCTTGATGGATTCCCCGTTTTGCGGATTGTGGCCGACACGGGCCTTGCGTTCCCGCGTTTCAAACACGCCAAAACCAGAGATCTGCACCCGTTCCCCTGCGCACAGCGTCTCCTGTACGAGAGCAAAAAAGTCGTTCACCACTTTTTCCGCATCCTTTTTAGTGTAACCGCACTCTGTGGCAACAGCTTCAATCAATCCAGCTTTTTTCATGGTTTTTTCCTCCGTTTCATTTTAATTTGCTGCTTATGGTGTATATTCCCATAAAATTTTAATTATATAGATAACGTCTAACGAGATTCGACGCCTGGGCTGGTAATCCTGCTTTGTGTTTATTTTCCCAAAGCCTTGGCCTCGTCCCACAGCGCGTCCATTTCCTTGAGCGTCATCTCGTCCAGGGCGCGTCCGGCCGCCGCCGCCTGTTGCTCAATATAGTCAAAGCGGCGGATGAATTTACGGTTGCTGCGCTGCAGGGCGTTTTCCGTGTCCACCTGTTTGAAGCGGGCCAGATTGACGAGGGCAAAAAAGAGGTCGCCCATCTCGTCCTCCAGCTCGTCGGCGCTGCCTGCGTTCAACAGCTCGCGGCATTCCTCTTGGAGCTTGTCCAAGGCGCCTTCGGCCGTGGGCCAGTCAAAGCCCACCCGCGCCGCTTTTTCCTGTAGTTTCTGGGCCCGCAGCAGGGCCGGCAGGGAACGGGGAATGCCTTCCAGCAGGCTCTTGCGCCCTTCGCGGCGTTTGTAGCCTTCCCATACTTCCATCACTTCATCCCCGCTGTTCAAACGGCGGCTGTCCCCAAATACGTGGGGATGGCGGTCGATCATCTTGCGGGCTTCCAGCCGGGCCACGTCGTCAAAGCTGAAATGGCCTTCCCGCTGGGCCAGCGCGGCATGAAACACTATTTGCAGCAGCAGGTCGCCTAGTTCCTCCTTCATCTTGTCCATCTGCCGGTCCTCGATGGTTTCGATGACCTCGTAGCTCTCCTCCACCATATAGCGGATGAGCGATTCATGGGTCTGCTCCCGGTCCCACGGGCATCCGTCGGGCGCCAGCAGCCGCTCCATGATATCCAGCAATTCCTGCATCCCGCTCCTGTCGTCACTCATTTACTCTTTCCTCCCAAATCTATGCTCCCCGCCGCTTTTAAACCATCGGGGATTTCGTGCCCCGTGCTGAACGCTAATCCCTGAAGCGCAGCATGGAGCGCATCATCGTCAAATCGAATTCTTTGGTCACTATCAGCCCCAGGCCGTATACCAGCACCCCGATGAGCATGGCGAGGCAGGTGGCGATTTTTGAAGCCACCACCCGGGCCGATTCCTGCAGGGCCAGCAGTTGTTCCGCATACAGCGCGCTGGAAGGGTCGGCCTGCGGGATGTACGCGGACAGGCCGGTCAGATAGTTGAAGAACTGCCCCTGCATATAGGTCTGACTGAAACTCACCACCAGGCCCATGACCACGCATATCAGCGCGATTTTCAGCAGGCGCGGCACTTCATAGCGCACCCCGCTCAGGCGGCGGAGCGATATCAGGTTGAGGACGGCGCCGATGAAAAAGGCGGTAACGGTACCGATGGCCGCGCCCTGGATATTCAGCTCCGGCACGGCGGTGAGAGTGTAATTGAAAAACACTTTTAATCCGCCGGCGATGATGAGATGGCGCATACTGATGTCCGGCCGCCCCAAGCCCTGCAGACCGGCGGAGCTGATCTGAAAGGCGGCCAGGGTAATGGCGGAGAAAGCCAGCGGGGCCAGGGTAAAGCCTACCGATTCCATATTGTAGAGCAAAAGGCCGATGGGATAGGCCAGCACGAACAGCCCGGCGGCGCTGGGGAAGGCGATGAGGGCGCCGGCCCGGATGCCGTTGTTGATGCGTTCCTGCAGCAGCCGGCGGTTATTCTGCGTCAGCGCCTCCGACACCGCCGGCACCAGGCTGGTGGAGATGGCGATGGTGAAAATGGTGGGGAAGCTTATCAGCGTGGCCGACATGCCGGAGAGCTGGCCAAAGAATACGTTGGCCTGGTCCAGGGTATGGCCGATGAACATCAACCGTGCGGGGACGATGATGGCGTCCAGCATCTGCACCAGCGGCAGCACCGCGGCCCCGAAAGAAATAGGGATGGCCAGGACAATCATCTGTTTGGCCAGCGAGGAGTAGCTCTCCCCGCTGTATTTTAATACCCCGCCCGGTTTGACCGTGGTGCGCTGATAGCGGAAGAAGAAAACGATTATCAGCGCCAGCCCGGCCAGGCCGCCGATGACGGCTCCGGCGGTGGCTCCGGCTACGGCGAATTCCATGCCGCGCGGCAGCAGCAGCACGGCCAGGAGCAGGATGGATACCACCCGGAAAAGCTGTTCCACCACCTGTGACACCGCGGTGGGCATCATCATCTGATGGCCCTGGAAGTAACCGCGGAACACCGACATCACGCCGGAAATGAAAATAGCCGGGGCTACCGCGATGATGGCCAGACGGGTCTGGGGGTCCTGCAACACGTTGTTGGCCAGGATGCCGGACAGCTTTATCACCAGCAGGCTTAGGAAGAATCCCGCCACGAACAGGATGAGCAGCGATACGCGGAACAGCTTCTGGCTGTCGCCGGAATAGCCCTGTTCCTCCTTGCGGGCCACCAGCGCGGAAATAGCCACCGGTACGCCGGCGGTGGCTACCGCCAGGATAAGGGTGTAAATGGGATACGCCTTTTGGTAGATGCCGATGCCTGCGGCGCCGATGAAATAAGCCAGCGGAATGCGGTAGACCGCACCCAGCGCTTTGCTGATGGCGCCGGCGATGCTTAGTATGACCGCTCCCTTGAGGAAATCTTTGCGAGCATCCATGTCGATCC
>JAUNBV010000132.1:1575-4828 GCA_030526885.1 Syntrophomonadaceae bacterium | reverse complement strand
TGGTAACGGTATTTACGTCATTGCAGTTTTCCGAAAACGATGCGCGCCTGTTCGGCTTTTCCGACCGCGACGAGTTGTCCATGTTTAAGATGCTCACTGCTATAAATGGCATTGGCGCAAAAGTGGCGCATAATATAATTGGAACCCTAGCCCCACAGAAGTTTTACAATGCCATTCTGAGCGGAGACGAAAAAAGCTTGCTGGCTGCTCCCGGTGTGGGTAAGAAGATGGCGCAGCGCATGGTTTTTGAATTAAAGGACAAGCTGGCCGGGGACGCAGCGGCGGTACACGCCGCTTTACCTGTTGCCGGTGAAGCGATAGAGGAATTGCTGCAGGCGATGGAGGCGCTGTCCTATACCCGCAGCGAGGTGATGAGCAGTATTCTGGATATGCAGAATAAGGGTCAATTAAGCGGAGAGCTGACCGAAAATGTAAAGGCGCTGCTCAAACGCATGGCGGGCAGGAAATAGCGTTTAGGAAGGGGCATTATATATCTGCCGGGTGATTTTGCCCTTTAAGGAGCATCAGTTGTCAGGGCAGGGGAGACTCTGGTAAAAACTGATAACTGAAACTGATTAGGAGGAAAATGCTGATGCGGGAGGAACGGTTGGTCACGGCTAATGAATTGCCGGAGGAAGACATCCTGGAGCATTCGTTGCGGCCACTACGCTTGAGCGAGTATATAGGACAGCAGCGGGTGCGTGAAAATATGGAGATATTCATCCGCGCCGCCTTAGCGCGTGGTGAATGTCTCGATCATGTGCTGTTGAGCGGGCCGCCGGGTTTGGGCAAGACTACGCTTGCTACCATTGTGGCCAATGAGATGGGCGCCGGCATTCGTAAAACTTCCGGTCCCGCCATCGAGCGCCCCGGTGATCTGGCTGCCATTCTGACCAATTTGGAACCGGGCGAAGTGTTATTCATCGATGAGATTCATCGGCTGAACCGCAGCGTGGAGGAGATAATGTATCCGGCGATGGAGGACCGGGTAATCGATTTGGTGATTGGCAAAGGACCCGCGGCGCGCACCCTGCAGATTGATTTGCCTCACTTTACCCTGATTGGGGCCACCACCCGTCCGGGATTGCTGAGCTCGCCGCTACGCGACCGCTTTGGTATCAGCCTGCGCCTGGATTTTTATAACCAAGCCGAGCTGCAAAATATAATCCGGCGGGCCGCGTCGATTATGGAAATTATACTGGAGAGCGGCGGCGCGGAGCAGATAGCTTCCTGCTCGCGCGGAACCCCACGGGTGGCCAACCGTCTGCTGAAAAGAGTGCGCGATTATGCCAGCGTGCGGGCGGAAGGTAAGATCGACGCTGCTACTGCCGCCGCGGCACTGAAAGTATTGGACATCGATGCACTAGGACTGGATACGGTCGATCGCATGATCCTCGACACTATCATAGTAAAATTCAATGGCGGACCAGTGGGGCTGGAAACTCTGGCCGCAGCGGTATCGGAGGAGGCCGATACCCTGACCGACGTTTATGAGCCGTTTTTACTGAAACTGGGCATGATCCAGAAAACTCCGCGTGGCAGGGTGGCTACCGAATGGGCGTATAAGCATATGGGCAAGCCGCTTAATCGCCCTCTGCCGGAAGCGGAACTGTTTGCCGGGGAGGATATTTGATGCATTCTGTGTTGCTGCATTGCTGCTGCGCCCCTTGTGCATGTTTTCCCGTACCGGCTCTCCGCCGGGAGGGGTTTGCGGTCACCGGCTATTTTTCTAACCACAATATCCATCCCTTTACCGAATGGCGAGAGCGCCGTCAGGCGATGGAACAGTATGCTGAGATTGATGATTTGCCGGTAATATATGATGATGATTATCGCCCGGCGGAATACTTCCGGACCGTGTCCTTTCGCGAAAACCGCCGCTGTCTGATGTGTTATCAGATGCGTCTGGAACAGACTGCCCACATCGCCCGCCGTGGCAAATTTGACGGCTTTTCCACCAGCCTGTTGGTCAGCAAGCATCAGCGCCATGATTTGATTCACGAACTGGGAGTGGCTGCGGGCGAAAAATACGGAGTTCCCTTTGTATACCGCGATTTCCGCGAGGGTTTTAAAGAGAGCGGCGAGCGTTCGCGCAGTATGGGGCTTTATCGCCAGCAGTACTGCGGGTGTTTATATAGTGAAATTGAGCGCTATGCTCCCCGGGATATACGTGACCATGTGAAAAGGGAACGCGATGGATAATGATTATAGGCTTGATACTTATCAGTTTGAGCTTCCCCCCGAACTCATAGCGCTGCATCCTGCCGAGCCCCGCGATCATGCCCGTCTTTTAGTGTTGGATCGCGGCGATGGTGGTATGCAGGACAGTCACTTTTACCTGCTGCGGGATTTTTTGAAACCCGGAGATTGCCTGGTTTTAAATGAAAGTCGGGTCATCCCGGCGCGCCTGTGGGGTGAAAAGATTAGCGGCGCTCAGGCCGAGATATTGCTGCTTCGGCAGTGCGCCCAGGGGTGGGAGGCGCTGGTGCGCCCCGGTCGCCGCCTGCGCCGTGGCAGCCGGATCATATTTCCCGGCGATCCCGGGGTTTGGGCGGAGATTTTGGAGGAGCTACCGGATGGGAGGCGCTTGATAGCCTTTCGGGATACGGATGATGAGATGGCTTTTATCGAGCGCCGGGGGCGGATGCCCTTGCCTCCGTATATCGCGCGCGACGCAACTGACCGTGACCGCAAAGATTATCAGACCGTTTATGCCCGGGTTTCAGGGTCAGCGGCGGCGCCCACCGCTGGCCTGCATTTTACCGAGGAAATGTTGCCATCGCTGCGGGCGGATGGTATCATCATTGAAAAGCTTATCCTGCATGTGGGGTTGGGAACCTTTCGCCCGGTAGCGGCGCGGGATATTCGTGAGCATCAGATGCATCATGAGCATTACGAAATATCACCCGCCACAGCCGAAAACTTGACCGCGGTACGCAGGAATGGCGGCAGGATAATTGCGGTCGGTACCACTTCCTGCCGCACTTTGGAAACTGTATGGGACGATGCAAGGCGCGAGTACCGTTCCGGAGCGGGGGAGAGCGATATGTTCATTCATCCTCCGTATCGGCCGCATTCGGTCGACGGCTTACTGACCAATTTTCATCTGCCCGGTTCCTCGCTGATGATGCTGGTATCCGCGTTGGCCGGAACACAATATATAATGGACGCATATCGCCATGCCATCGCCCTGAAGTATAGGTTTTTTTCTTATGGCGATGCTATGCTTATAACAGGCAGGATGCCGGAGCGT
>JAUNBV010000132.1:0-1565 GCA_030526885.1 Syntrophomonadaceae bacterium | reverse complement strand
AAAAAGCCCAGGAAACATAGGGTTTCCTGGGCTTCTGCCTACTCTGGACTCCGATACAAAAATCGGTGCTCCATGCCGTTTTTGAAGCGAATTGCCTCAACTCGACCGTCTAAAATACAAAAGTTTTGACAGACAGAATTGACGAAATCCTTGACGATTTGCGGGTCGATTTTCCGAATGAGATGCTCGTAGTTTACCTCTCGTTTGTCCGTGAGTTTTTGGGACATGATGAAGTACGAAGCCTTTGTGATGAACTCGTCATCCGAGATGGTAAAATGCTGCGAGCTGTTTTTCTCGATCTCTTCCAAGCGGTCGTCGATTTTCTGAATGGCGTCCGTGAGCCGCTTTTGCTCAATGACGTAATCCTTTTCGGAGATGGCCTCCTCGCCGTATAGGAACAGGCTTTTCAGACGAGAAAGGGCTCTCTCATTCCGGCGACGCTCGGCGGCGAGCAGGTCGCGCTCCTGGGCCTCTGGTTTCTCGGTCGCCTCCTGGACGCGCTTAGACATGTATTCGACGGTCGGAACTGCTCCGCGCCGCAGCATATCATAAAGCTCCTGGAGGCCGACGCCCTCAATGTGCTCCACGTCCGCAAAGAGTGGGCCGCGCAGCAGCTTCTTCTCCAGCGTTTCAATGCTGGTCGTTTTGCCGAAGCTGCGCTGCGCTTTCATGATATTTGCGATGTAATTCAGGACGAACGGGCCGAGAGTCACGTCGGAGATGTATTTATTGTCGCAATCGTTGAACCGGCGATGACGAGAACAGAGATAGATGGACGGACGCCAGCCATCAGCCCGTTTCCGGTCGGTGGTCGCCTGAAAGTAGCTGCCGCAGTTGCCGCATTTGAGCAGGCCGGCGAAGATATGGGTATTCTTCCGGTAATAGGTTGAGCCGCCCTCTTTGTTGCTGCGCCGGTTCTTATACAGCGTCATGCCGACCTCGCGCCACCGGTCCACGTCGATGATGGCAGGGTGATGGTCCTCGGTGAGTATCCATTCGCTCTCTTCCTTGATGGTCCAGTTTTTCAGGCCGCCGTTCTCGTTTCGGTAGTTGTAGCGATATGTTCCGATGTAGAATGGGTTTTTGAGAATGATACCTACCGTCGTCGGGTTCCAGTGCTTGCCCTTGCGAGAGGTTATCCCCTTCTCATTCAGAAACCTTGCGACAGCGAGAAGAGAATGAAGCTCCTCGTATTTGTCGTAGATCATCCGGACGACAGCAGCCTCGCGCTCGTTGATAGAGAACTCCTTAGTCGCTTTGTCATAGTCGTAGCCAAAGGGAACCTTGCCGCCGTTCCACTGGCCGTTGGCGGCTCTGGAGTACATGATGGAGGTTACGCGCTCCGATGTGACCTTGCGCTCCAGTTCTGCGAAGACAAGGATGATTTTGAGCATGGCCTCGCCCATCGCGGAGCTGGTGTCGAATTGCTCGTTTTTGCTGACGAAGGTAATGCCGAGCTGCTTGAGTTCTTCGTACATGGCAGCGAAGTCGAGCAGGTTCCTGCTTATACGGTCGAGTTTCCAAACGATGAGATGGGAAAACTCGCCGGTCCGCATCCTTGCCAT
>JAUNBV010000131.1 GCA_030526885.1 Syntrophomonadaceae bacterium | reverse complement strand
CGCTTTCGCTTTTCATCCATTCCTCCACCGCTGCTTCCCTCCTCACTCAAATACTGCTTCAATCTGTTCCGGGGCTAGCCCGTAAAAACTCTCCAATACCGTGTACAGGCGAGTACAAATTGCCTCCTCCAGCGCTTTTTGCTCCGCATCACGCCCGGTAACGGTCACCGGCTCTACCGCGCCTTCGGGTTGAGTGCTCAGGCGCAGGGTGAGGCGCTCAATGCCGCCATCCGCGTTTAGCTTCACTTCGCCTTGCACCGCGTATACCTCCGGTATCAGCAACGCCACGGCTTCGATTTGCCGGTTCAGTTTTTCTTCCAACTCTTGTCCGCCGGTATCGGCCAACTGCTGATTCAGCGCGGCGCCCTGTTTCATCACCTGTCGCTGCTCCGCCGCTTCTACCCTATAATCCCACGCCTCCAGGCTGAAATCGTGCTCCCCCTGCAGCAGATTGAGCAGCGGGGATAAAATTGCCACCAGCACGAACAGGCCCGCCGCAAAACGTACCCAGGGCCGAAAGCTCCCCTCCGGCAGCAACAGTTCCAAAAAACCGGCCAATATTATGATTACCAGCAATGACCGCACCATATCCAGCAAGACTGCCATGATTACCTCCTTTTGGTCTTTGGGGCCATGATTATCACAACCCAAAAACCATTCCTACGTGCCGGCCCAACCATTAGCGGTTCCGGCTACGATCGCGATCATGAAGAAAAACATCAGCCCTACCGCGGCGATGGCGGCCAACATCATAATGAGGTGCCCGCTCAGGGTCTGCAACACCACGGCGGTGCGGGCGTCACCCATCGGTTCCACCACCGCCGCTACCACACGGTAAATAAGGGCGATGATCGCAATCCGCACCAGCGGGGATATCACGATGCCCAGAACCACCAGCACCCCCAAAAGCCCCAACGCCTGTTTCAGCATTACTACATAACCGGCGGCCACCTCGACCGTATCGCCCATCAGCTTGCCCACCAGCGGCACCGCGTTGTCGGTGACGAAACGGGTGGTGCGCAGCGCCACCTTATCCAATACGGTTGCATAGACGGTGCGCAGGGTCACCACACCCACAAAAACAGTCAGGAACAGCCCCAGGCAGATCTGCGCCAGCTTCGCGGCCAGCGCTGCCAATTTCTCTACCTTTACCGTATCTGCCACCTGATTGGCCAGGCTGAGCACGGCGGAAATCAGGATGAGCGGAAACACCACATTTTTTATCCCCTGCGCGAACAGGGTGCAAGCCCCCATCAACAGTGGAAACAGCATCAGCGAAGCATTCACATTGCCCAACCCCGCCACCAGCACCAGCATCTGCGGCAGCATGGCGGTCATGAAGCCGGTCATGGTGTCAATGGTGTTTTGTCCGATATCCAGTACGGTAGCAAAGGAGGTTATGGCCAAGGCGGTGAGAGCCAAAAAACATGCCATATACGACATTCTGCTGATGCCGGAGCCAAAGGAGCTTTGCAATTGGACCAGCAGGGCCGATACCGCCGACAACACCAACAAACGCGCCATCAGGCCCGAATTGGCGATAAATACCTGAAACAGGTATTTAAACAGGCCACGCATCAACTCCGCAAAATCAAAGCTCCATTCACCGCTGACAAATGCGGTCAGCCATTCTTTCAAACTGCCCTGCTCCAGCCCCAGAGCCAGCTCCTGCTCCAGGCTCTGCCGGTATTCCTCCATTTCTGTCAGATCGATGCCGCCCAGCGCATCCTGCACCGTGAATTCTTCCCCCGCCACCGCTGAAAACCTCGGCAGCAACAAGCCGACAAGCACCAAACAAAAAACCATGGTCCATTTTCTTCGCATTTCTGCCTCCTGCTGTGCACCGCTCCGCAACCAATAGCGCTTCAGGCTGCCATCGACATTGAAATGATGCTAAGCAACATCCAATACTTTGGTCAGGCGGAGCTTTTATCCGGCATTTTAAGAATCACCATCTCATACGGCAAGGCTAAAAACCCCCGGTAGTCTTCGGCATTAGCGACATACTTGCTCCCATCCCTGGCTGCCGTCTCTCCCCCTGCTTTTATCCCGGCAGCAGCCGCAGCAGTGAATCCAGAATAGCCATCATTACCGGCAGCGAAATGACCGCGATGATTATTTTGGCGGCGAATTCCACCTTTTTGGCGATGGCTTTTTCCCCCGCGTCCTCGCAGATGGCGGCGGCCAATTCGCCCAGATAGGCTACGCCTAAAATCTTTAGTATGGTGGGCAAGAAAAACTGATTGATCTCCGCCCGCCGGCTGAGCTCCTGCACATAAGTCACCACCAGCGCCAGCTTGCTCATCATGGCCAGAAATACCAGCACGCTGAACACGATGGCTAGCAAAACCGCCATTACCGGACGCTGTTGCCGGAGGATAAGCGTAAATACCATGGTCAGCAAGGCCAGTCCCACCACTTGGGTTATATCCACGGCTCTCCCTCCTCATGGCGCTAGAAACTGAACACCGTGCGCACCACGGTAAATAGCTGGTTCATTAATTGCACCACTATAATCAGTACAATAATTACCCCGGCCAGGGTCAGCATTTCCGCCTGCTCCTGCTTTTTGGCCTGAGTGAGGACTATGCACAGCACCGAGATCAAAATGCCGATACCGGCTATGCGAAACAGTATGTCGATATCCATACGCTCGTCTCCTTTATAGAATCAGCAGGGCCAACACCGCGCCTACGATGAACCCGCCGTAACTCCACAGACGCCGGTTGGAAGCGCGCTCCGTCTCCGCCGCCTCCTCCTGCCGCCGCAGCTCCCCCTCCAGCCATTCAAACAGCCGGACCTGCTCCGTTATGCCGGTAGTGCCCATGCGGCCGGACATCTGCTTAAGGATGCCGATATCTTCCGCTTTAAGATTGCTGGCCGCAGCCAGGCGTTCACTGGCTTCCAGCCAGGCTTCATTTAATTCAATCCCCTGCCGCTGCCGTAAGACCAAAGCGCTGTGCCGAAATAAAACTTGTACCGGAGGGCGGCAGCGCCCGGCGCAAAGCTGCAAGGCTTCCGGCATCGGTGTGTGCAAATAATGGATTTGCTCCTGCAAGAGCTTCATCGCCAGCCGCAGCTCACGCAGTTCCTCCACTCGGAGGTCCAGCCGCCTAGCTCCCAGCAGGCCGTAAGTGCCGGACAGCGCAATCAGCAACACCAAGACCATTATCCTCACCGCCATACGCCGTCGTCCCCCCGCTGCCAAATGGCTTCCACCGTGCCCGGCCCATGCCGCCGCGACAGCAGCACCACCAGTTCAAAGGCCCCTTCCGCCAGCAAATCCCGCAATACCGGCCGCAGCTTGATATCTTCCAAGCCGTTGGCATGGACACTGCTTATCACCGTTACCCCGGCATGCAGGCAATCCCTGACCGCCTCTGCGTCCGCCTCGCGTCCCAGCTCATCGGTCACTATCACCTGCGGGGACAACGCGCGCAGGGCCATCAGCATACCGACCCGTTTCGGACAGGCGTCCAGAACGTCGGTGCGCAGGCCCACCTCCAACTGCGGCCGGCCATGCCAACACCCGGCCAGTTCCGAGCGTTCATCGATCAGCGCCACATTCTGCGGCGCTCCCCATGAGGAACCGTTGGCCAGCGTGCGGGTCACATCGCGCAGCATAGTGGTCTTGCCACAGCGGGGCGGCGAAAGCAGCAGGGTACTGACCGGCCCCGCCCCCGGCGCCGGAAACAGATGCGGCGTCAGGCAATCGGCACAACCTATGCACTGGCGCGCCACCCGCATGGCGATGCCGGAAAAGTGCTTCATGCGCACCACCACATCATCCTCGGAAATGATCTGTCCCGCCAACCCCACCCGATGGCCGCCCGGAACAGTTATATAGCCGCGGCGGATATCCTCCTCAAAAGCATACAGCGAGTTTTCGCTGACCGCCGACAGGGTGCGCCGAACATCCTCCACACTGACCATATAGCCCTCCGCCGGGTCGCACAAGCCTCCCTCGCGGCTCAGAGCATAATCGCGCTCTCCGATGCGCAACAACAGCGGGCGCCCCACCCGCAGTCTGATTTCCTCCAGCCCGCGCCAATCCTCCTCGCACTGCAACAGCAGGCGCGCCGGTTCCGCCGGCAAGAACGGCAACAACTCCCGTTTTATGATTTCGGTATCATGGTAAATAGAAGCCACCCTTCCCTCTCCTCTCCGCGCTTGTCCTCGATTCAGTATATTGGTGGCAGGGGAAAAGTATGACTCAACGGCGGCAAACCGGGATTCAAACGCGGGCAATGGTGGCTTGAATGGATATGCGGGACAAGCAAAGCAGCTTTTAGGAGGGTCATCCCGAGCGCCAAAAAGGATCTCCGGTTATACGGTTTGACCCATGTAACCGGAGATCCTTTAAGCTTTTACTCTCGATGAGGACAGTGCCTTACGCCTTATGCTTACCGCCGGATTACTCCAGCATCATTTTTTCCAGCTCCAGCGGCGGGATATATGTGCCGTCTTTGAAAGCGCGCATATTGCCGCCGGATATTTCATCGATGAGGGCGATTTGCCGGTCCGGGCCAATGCGGCCGAACTCAAATTTAATATCGTAGAGCTCAATGCCTTTTTTGGCCAGCTCGGCTTTGACTACTTCGCCCACTTGCCGTGTCATGTTTACCAGTACGTCATATTCCTGGTGGGACAGCAAGCCCAACACAGCCAGCGCGTCTTCGGTAATGGGAGGGTCTTCGCGGGCGTCATCCTTTAGGGTAATCTCCACAAAGGCGGGCAGGGGCTGGCCTTCCTCGCAATAATCGCCATAACGGCGCAGAAAACTTCCTACCGCGCGGTAGCGGCACACCACTTCCAGTCCCTTGCCAAACACCTGCGCC
>JAUNBV010000130.1 GCA_030526885.1 Syntrophomonadaceae bacterium | reverse complement strand
AGATAGAGCTGTATCACGCAGTAAACGCAGATGGCGCCTTCCACGCAACGGATGAGCAGGGCGGCGATGATATAGCCGTACAGGCTGAAAAAGCCCATACCTTCCGGTCTGTGCTCCATGGTTTGGGGGATGCCTTTGATGGTGTAGCCGATAAACACCAAGAGCCCGCTGACGCTGACCAGTGCTATGATAGCGATGATTATAGCCAGAACGATGAAGATGACATCAATGTTGAGCAGGCGGCTGAGGAAGATGACGCCGAAGGTGGCCCCGCCAAAACCCAGCACGTTCACCAGCGAGGCGCGGATTATTTTCCAAAAGGTGGTTTTCTGATCCATTACCGGTTCCATTTTTCCCTCCTATTCCGCGGCTTGTGCCGCTTTATGCTTTATTTTCTCCTGCCGGTGCCGTTCTTCCTTTTTTAAATACTCCTTGCGCAGGCGCAGGGAAAGCGGCGTTACCTCCAGCAGTTCGTCGCGGTTGATGAATTCCATGCATTTTTCCAGCGACATTATGGTGGGCGGAGTCAGGCGGAGTGCTTCATCGGAGCCGGAGGCGCGCGTATTGGTGAGCTGTTTGCGCTTGCATATGTTTACGGTGATGTCGTCGGACCGGGAGTTTTCCCCCACGATCATGCCCTCGTAGACCGGAACGCCGGCGCCGATGAAAAGAGTGCCGCGTTCCTGCGCGTTATACAGACCATAGGCCACTGCCACCCCGGCTTCGGAAGCCACCAGCGCCCCGCGGCTGCGGGCGCCGATCTCGCCCTTGAGCGGCGCGTAATGGTCGAACACATGATTGATGACCCCGGTGCCGCGGGTGGCGGTCAAAAGCTCGGAGCGATACCCGATCAGGCCCCGCGCGGGGATGATGAATTCCAGCTTCATGGTGCTGCCGGCGCCGCTGGTCATGGACGTCAGCTCGCCCCGCCGCTGTCCCACGCCTTCTATCACCACCCCCATATGCTCCTCGGGCACTTCGACAAAAAGCTGTTCAAGCGGTTCGCAGCGCTTGCCGTCAATTATTTTTTCTATAACTTCGGGACGGGTCACCGCGAATTCGTAGCCCTCCCGGCGCATGGTTTCGATCAGGATGGAAAGATGCAGCTCGCCCCGGCCGGAGACCTTGAAGCAGTCGGGGCTTATCTCCTCCACCCGCAGGGAGACGTTGGACAAAAGCTCCCGCATGAGGCGGTCGCGCAGGTGGCGGCTGGTGACCAGGCTGCCTTCGCGCCCTGCCATGGGGCTGTCATTGACCACAAAATTCATGCTGATGGTGGGCTCGTCGATGGACACGAAGGGTATGGGGTCGATGGCTTCGGGATGGCAGATGGTGTCGCCGATGTTGATGTCCTCGATGCCGGATACGGCGACAATCTCACCGGCAGCCGCTTCCGCGGTCTCCGCTCGTTTAAGCCCCTCGTAGGTATAAAGGGTGTTTATTTTCACCCGTACTTCCTTTCCCTGGGGGTTGCACAGCACCGCCTCCTGGTTTTTGGCGATAGTGCCGGCGCTGATGCGGCCGATACCGATGCGCCCCACATAATTATCGTAGTCGATGGCGGAGATCATCATGCGCAGCGGCTGTGCCGGGTCGTCCGCCGGGGGCGACAGCTCGGAGAGGATCATATCCAGCAGCGGGCTCATATCCACCGGCTCGTCGCCCAGTGCGCGGATAGCGTAGCCCTCGCGGGCGGAGCCGTAAACCACAGGGAAATCCAATTGGGATTCGTCGGCGTCGAGGTCGATAAACAAATCCAGCACCTTATCCAGGCTGGCTGCGGGGTCGGCGCCTTCGCGGTCGATCTTGTTTATCATCACGATGGGCTTTAAGCCCGCGTGCAAGGCCTTGGACAGCACGAAACGGGTCTGCGGCATGGGGCCCTCGAAGGCATCCACCAGCAGCAGCACCCCGTCCACCATGCGCACGATGCGCTCCACCTCGCCGCCGAAATCGGCATGACCGGGAGTATCCACGATATTTATTTTCGTGTCCCGGTAAATTACGCTGGTGTTCTTGGACAGAATGGTAATGCCCCGTTCCCGCTCCAAATCATTGCTGTCCATCACCCGTTCCGTGACGGGCTGATTGAGGCGGAAAACGCCGCTCTGTTTCAAAAGCTTATCCACCAGCGTAGTTTTGCCGTGGTCCACATGGGCGATGATGGCGATATTTCTCAAATCCTGCATGATAAATGATAGCTCCCGTCTGTGGTCTGAAATACCCTAACTTGCAAAGTATAGCAGGACTGCGCGCCGGGAGCAAGGTTTCAGCGCTATTGCTTCAGCACAAAGGACGCTATATCGTTGATCACCTCCGGCGCTACCGTCCGCGCCATGACGTAATCCTGCAAAGTACCGGTGGTTTCGCCTTCAACGGGCATGAAGAGATGGTTTAAGTTGTCATATAAAACAAATTCGGCCTCAGGATTGTCGGCCAGACATTCCTGCCATAGCACATAATCCTTATCCGGATAGACCTGAAAATCCTTGCCCCCCTGCAATACCAGCACCGGCTTATCGTAATCCCGGGCCAGGGCCGCCGTGTCCACGCGGCTTAAGTCCTTGACATAATAAGCCGGCATGCCGAACACCGTATCCGCCAGCCAGGCGGCGTCAGTGAGCACTTCCTCCGCGCTCATGCTTTCCAGCCGGGCCAGCTTGGCTTGTTCCTCCGCCACGATGGCTTCGGTCTCCGCGATTTGTTCCTGATCGGTCATGGCCGCCATCACCGCCGCGTTTTGATCGATCACGATATCGGTCAGGGTGCGGGGGCTGCCCGCCAACAGTACCAGCCCCGCGAACATCCCGCCGCTTTCTTGGTCTATCCTGAATGCCAACATGCCGCCCAGACTGTGTCCGGCCAGATATATCCTTTCATAGCCTTTATCCTGCAATAGCCGCGCCGCCGCTATGGCATCGTCGATGGTCTCCTCGCTGACGGTGAGCTTTTCTATGCCTGCGGCGATGAGCGTGTTGCCATAGGTGTAAGTTCTTTTGTCATACCGGAGCACATCCACCCCCTGGGCCGCCAGCCCCCAGGCGATATCGCGAAAGGGTTTGTTCTGGTAGATGGTCTCGTCCATGTCGGTGGAGCCGGAGCCGTGTACCAGCACCACGGCTGCCTTGGCCGGCGCGTCCGTCCGGCGGGTGAGCTTGCCGTCCAGCTCCCAGTCGGAACCCTTGCCAACCGTTACCGCAATTTCTTCCAGGCCTTCCGGCAGTTCCAGCGCGGCAGCGAGGGGCTGATAATAATTGAAATACAGCCCCGCCACCTCGCCGGCGGCATCGTAGGAAGGCATGATGGTGATGCCCATGTTTTCAAAGGCGCAGTACACGGTGATGGTATCATAGCCCGCCTGTTGCTTGACCTCGGTCTTTTCAATGCCGGTAAAGCTTCCCGCATCCTTGGCGGTAGCAATCCATGCATTCTTAAGCGCTTCCTCCGGCAGGGCGGTTTTCATGTCCGCGGTGAAAACTTCAATGCAGGCAGCATATCTTTCTTCTATTATATCGAGGGCAAATTGCCGCGCCGCTTCTTCATAAACCGACGTGACCGCTTCTTCGCCGCCATTGTTCCCGATCCCGCCGCCGCATCCGGTGAGCAGTATCAGCCCCAGCGCGAGGGCCCAAAGATTCTTCATAAAAACAACCTCCTTAATGTTTGGGGCCGCCGGTTGTGGAGCTTTGAAGCCGCCGCTGTGCGCCCCCCAGGCTTCCCTTTCCCCTTGTTACGTGAAGTTTACCGCATACCCCTAAAAAAGTCAATATATCGGCCTTGCAGCCGGATGGACATGCGCGCCTTAAAGCGTGGCGGGCCCTCCCCGGCCTTAGGCTGCGGTTTTAGGAGCAAGGGTTGCTGGGGGGTATCATTAACCAATTTTTGGATTGCTTGCGGACCGTTTTTTTCGTAGCAACGCCACTCTACGCCGGAGCGGGTCAGCCCGGCGATGATTGCCGCCTTGCGCGTTGTTAACGCCGCAGGGGGCTTAGGCATACAGTAGGGTGTGGAAGGGTGCTTTCCGCACTTTATTATTTTAGGAGATATAGGAGCTAGGCATGAGTCAGCTTGACAATCGGGTTTCATTTATTATCGATCCGGCGCGTATCGCCCCCGTGGATCCGGTGGACCGCCTCCTGATCGGGCGTTATACCCGGATCCCGGTCATGCTGGCGCTGCTGCTGGCCATCTTTTGGCTCACCATCAGCGGCGCCAATTATCCTTCCCAAGCGCTGAGCGAGCTGCTTTTCAGCCTTGAAACGCCGTTGTTGGAATTGTTGCGGTGGCTGGGGCTGCCGGCCATAATCTGTGAAGTGCTGGTCCAGGGAGTATATCGGGTCCTGGCTTGGGTAGTATCGGTGGTGTTACCCCCCATGGCCATATTCTTTCCGCTGTTTTCCCTGTTGGAAAAAAGCGGCGGCCTGCATCGCATCGCTTTCAACCTGGACGGCTGCTATCGGAATTGCGGGGCCGGAGGACAGCAGGCGCTCACCGCCTGCATGGGCTTCGGGTGCAATGCTGTGGGGGTGATCGGCGCCCGCATGATTTCCGCGCCCCGCGAACGCCTAATGGCTATCGTGACCAATTCCTTTTCCCTGTGCAATGGGCGGTGGCCGGCCTTAATCGTGCTGCTTTCCGTTTTTGGCATCAGCGGCATCGGCGGTTCGGGCGCCGCGCTGATGACGGCAGCTCTGCTGTGTGGGGTGATACTGTTGGGGGGAGCGATGTCGTTGCTCATATCTAAAATACTCTCCGTAACTATATTGCCGGGAATCCCGCAGCAAATGCCCGCCGAGCTGCCGCCGCTGTGCCGGCCGCGGTTAGACGTGGACTGGTTGGGGTCGGTGGCCAAGAATGTATTGGCGGTGCTGGGG
>JAUNBV010000129.1 GCA_030526885.1 Syntrophomonadaceae bacterium | reverse complement strand
GACCCCTGACTGGGCGTCATAAGCCGCCACCAAAGGCTTCATCGATGTGCCCTTAACGGATTTTTAGCCCCGTCTTCGTAAGCAACAGGCCTGACTGGAATACTGCGAGCTTTTGCTGCCTGTATTCATTGATGTATATTATATAATATGCCGCAACATATTACAACAAAATGCATAATATATAGCTTGGAAAAGTATTCAGGAATTACGGGTCAAAAGATACTCCGCCAATGTGCGCAAAATGTCGGCCTCCGGCCCGAAGCGGTCCAGCGCTTTCAGGCACGCCAGCACCTCATCGGCGGCCAGTTGTTGAGCTTGGGGCAAGCTAAAGAAGCTCATATAGGTGTTCTTTTGGTTACGGGCATCGGAGCCCACCGGCTTGCCCAAAACCGCTTCCTCCCCCGCCACATCCAGAATATCGTCGGTGATCTGAAATGCCATGCCAAAATGAGCTGCATAATCATCCACCGCAGCCATAGAGTCAGCATCCATCCCGGCCACCATGCCGCCACAGCGCAACGCGGCCCGGAACAGAGCGCCGGTTTTGAGCGCATGGATCTGCCTCAGCTCATCCAGGCTAACCACCCGCTCCTCTGCCTCCAGATCGAGTATCTGACCGCCGATCATGCCCCGGCTGCCGGCAGCCACCGATAATTCCCGTATTATATCCGCCTTCAGTATCGCCGGCAATTCCGCTGCCGCTACGGTGTGAAAGGCGCAGGTCAAAAGCGCATCCCCCGCTAAAACGGCGGTGGCTTCGTCAAAAGCTATATGACAGGTGGGAACTCCCCGGCGAAAATGGTCGTCATCCATGCAGGGCAGGTCGTCATGTACCAAAGAATAGCTGTGGATCATCTCCAGCGCACAGGCCACCGGCAGGGCGGCTGCGTCGTCGCCGCCGCCAATGCGGCAGGCTTCCCGCACCAAAATGGGCCTGAGCCTTTTGCCCCCGTTCATCACGCCATAGCGCATAGCCGCGTGGATGCGGGGCGGAAAAGCATCCTCCGGGGGCAGCAATTCGTACAGCGCCGCTTCTACCTCCCGCTTTTGCCGGGCCAGGTTATGGTTCAATTCCCGCAATGCCGTTTCATCCATAAATCAACAACCATCCTCCTGTAAAATCATGTCACTTTATTGCCGGGGAGCGCTGCTCGGCCCCGCTTCAGGGCCAGCAACGCCCTGCTGCCGCATCCCCGGTTAAGGGAACAGGCAGGCCCCGGGGCGGTGAAGGCTGGCTTACAATCCCGGCGGGGCCCAGATAATGCTTCGCCGCACAGCCAACCGGAAGTTGTTGCGCCTCCCGCCCCTAAGCTTCAAAATCCTCGGTGACCAATTCACCGTTAAGCTGCTGCTGCAATACGGTGATGCGGGCGTCACAGCGGTCAAGCTCCTCGCGACAGGCAACCGCCAGAGCCACCCCTTCTTCAAACAGGACCATGGAGCGCTGTAATTCCGGGTTTCCGGTTTCCAACTCCTGAACGATTTCCTCCAGCCGGGTCAATGAGCGTTCAAAATTCATCTCTTGCTTAATCACATTATCCCCTCATTTCACGTCGTGCCGCCATCAGCGAGAAAACTCCGCTCCAACACCCTTACCTTTACCGTACCGTCGCTAAGGCGCACATCGGCCTCCTCGCCTGAGGCGACGGCTTGCGCGCTACGCACTATGGCGCCATCTTTGAGCACTATGGCATAACCGCGGGCCATGACCTTTAGGGGGCTGAGCCTGTCCAGCCCTTCGGCGCTTGAGCTCAGGCGCTGCTGGCGCTGCTGATGCTGCCGCTCCATCACGCGCTCGATTTTCCCGCCCAGCTGCTCCAAACGATATCGCGACGGTTTAAGCACCGCCTCCGCATCGCTCCACACCCGGTATGCCATGATCTGGTCAAAGCGCTGGGCGCGTTCCCGCATTATCCACTCCATCCGGAGGCTAAGGCGGTTTTCTAACTGCCGGCAGCGCGCCTTGAGTTCCCGCCCGTCCGACACCGCCAACTGGGCGGCCTGGGTAGGGGTAGCGGCGCGCACATCGGCGGCCAGGTCGCACAGGGACACATCGACCTCATGGCCTACGGCAGAAATGACCGGCAATCGCGAAGCCGCCACCGCCCGCACTACTTCCGGGCTGTTAAACGCCATCAGGTCTTCCATGCTGCCGCCGCCACGCCCAATGATGATGACATCGAGAGCGCCGTAACGGTTCAAACGCTCCATGGCTGCCGCCAGCTCCGCCGGAGCCTCCGGTCCCTGCACCGCGCTGTGCGCAATCACCGCCTGCAACGACGGACACCGTTCCTGCAAAATACGTAATATATCGCGCAGCGCGGCGCCCTCCAGCGAGCTCACGATACCTATGCGGTTAGCCATGGGCGGCAGTGGGCGCTTGCGGGCGGGGTCAAAACAGCCCTCCGCATTCAGTTCCAGCTTAAGCTTCTCCAAATAGCGATACCAAGCGCCGTCCCCGTCCGCCTGCATATCCTCCGCGTAGAGCTGATAACGCCCCTGCTTACTGTAAACCGATACATAACCGGACACCAGCACTTCCATGCCATCTTCCGGCATGAATTTCAGGCGCGCGGCGCGGCTTTTGAACATTACGCAGTTCAGGGCCGCGTCCTCATCTTTCAACGTAAAATACATATGGCCCGATTGCCGGTAAAACTTGAATCCTGAAATCTCGCCTTTTACCCGCACGCTGCTCAACACCTCATCCGCGCTGAACAACTGCTCGATATATAGATTTAACCCCTGCACGGTAAAATAGTCCCGCATAACAGCTCCTAATCCTTGATGCTTCTCGCCGCCTGATGCACCGACCGCACCAGCCGGGTCACCAGCAGCGGCCCTAATCCTCCGGGGTTGGGCACCAGCCAGCCCCTGAGCTCCGAACCGAGCATAGTATCTTTATCCACATTGCCGCTCAGCTTGCCGGTAGGGTCAAAATAGTATCCGTTATCGATTAGCAGGCAATCAACGGAAAGCTGCTCCGGCCGCACGCAGTTCCAACCGCCCTTTTCCACCACCACCACTTGGCAGTCGGTCACGATATCCTCGCGCCACTCGGGGAGCACCGTCACCTCTGCCCCGGCCCGCATCAACAGCAGGGTCAGGGGCTGGATCAGGTCAAAGGAATCCCCCGCCAGCAATGCCGTACACCCCTTTACTTCGCCCCGGCAGCGTTCAATCATCTCCATCGCCGCCTGCGCCACACAGCTTACATAGTACGGCCGGCCTCCCAACAGCGCGCCGCGGTTGAAAGGAGTAAAGCCGTCCACATCCTTATCCGGACGGATGGCGGCCAGAAGCTCTTCCCGATGGGGCTCAAGCTCCGGCGACAGCGGCAATTGCAGCAGGATGCCGTGAACTCCGGGATGGTGATTGAAGGCCTCTATCTTAGCCAGCAATTCATGGCGCGAAACCTTCCAATCCAGCATGGCCACTTCGGCCTGACCGCCGATATGGCTCATGGCGTTTTGCTTCAAGCCGATATACAGTAGATTGGCCTTATCATCGCCCACATTGATGATGGCCAACACCGGGCGGATGCCCTCGAGCTCGTTTTCCCGCTTTAGTTCGTCGCGTATCTCACTTGATAATTCGCGCCCGCTGATGATTTCCACAGAGTCACTTCCTTAAAATATATAAATACGACTATATACAAAACAACAGGAGCTTGTGGCTCCTGCAGGTATGTAAACCTATGCCCCGCCCGGCTCAGCGCTTCATGCGGTCCAGGATGGCATTGATAAACGCCACCGACCCCGCTTCGCTGTATCGCTTGGCCAACTCCAGCGCTTCGTCGATGACAACCGCCGGGGCCTGAGGAGCATCGGCGCACAGCATTTCAAAAGCCGCCAACCGGAGCAAACACCTGTCCACCGGCGCCATGCGCCCCAGGCTCCATTCCCGGCTGGCATACTGCATGATGCCGCGGTCCAGTTCCTGTTGTTCCCGCAGCGTGCCTTCAATCAGCTGCCAGGCAAACTCCTTATTCTCCGTGCTCAGCGGCCACTCTTCCAACAAATGTTCAAACGCCGGACCGGGGGCATTGTCCACCTGATCGACCTGAAACAACACCTTAAAGGCGGCTTCTCTGGCTCTTCTTCTGCTCACCCTCCACTACCTCTCGCGCTAATCCTTTTTGAACAGGCCGATTATCCGCTCCGCAAACTGCGGATCGTCCAGACTCTTGCCAATAACATAGCCCAATCCGATAAACACCAGTACCAGCATGGTTTGCCAGAAGCCCGCCGTGATAAAAAGGATGCTGACCAGAAGGCCGATAAGGGCGCCTATACACTTGCCCCGATGCTCGGTCAGCAAGGTGGCAATAAATTTATCCATCTTCGTAATCTCCCCGTCTTTATTTGCTTGGAAGACCTTCTATCATAACGTTGACCGCCGCCACCTGCAAGCCTCCCACCTTTTCCAGATCGTCCTTTACCGCGCTCTGGATGGCTTTGCTAAGCTCCGGCACCGCCAACTCCGGATTGATCCGGCTGTGTAAGTCTATAACCAGGCCATCAGGGCCTTGAACGATTTTGCTGTCCACCTCGCGGGTACCGTCCAGCTTTTTCACCGCGCGGTTGATCAGCACCTTGATGGCTTCCAGGGACATATATACCTCGCCATCAAAGCCGTTCTGCACCAGCACCTGATTAACAGGCTTTATTTCCTTTTCGTTGTGACGCTTCAATGCTGCCACGATCCCGAACAAGCCGATAACTATCACCACCACTGCTACCAGACCGGCAATCATCCGATACTGCGAAGTCGATAACATCATATCCAAATAATAAACGGGTTCCGGTCGTCCAATGCTCATGGCTACTACGATCCCGGATACCGCAATTATCAGCAGATTATAGATCACAATCAAAAAACGCCATCCCAACGACATCTCACGTACCTCCCTTATTCCATCCGCCGCCGGCCGGCGGTACAGCCTGTCCCCAACAATCTGAATAAGTCCGAGGCCCCTGCGACGAGGGGCCCCGTATGGTTTTT
>JAUNBV010000128.1:3887-5132 GCA_030526885.1 Syntrophomonadaceae bacterium | reverse complement strand
GGAGCCAAAGTTCTGGATCAGCTCGGCGGCACCGCCGGTTGCCATGTAATAACATGCCAGCCCGTGATTGGCGCCAAACAGATACTCGTTCACCGGCTCGTACAGTATCTTGGGCAAGGCCGCTTCGTTGTGGTGGTCCCAGTTGCTGGCACCCCACCCGTTCTGCTGTACAAAATGATACGATTTGGCGATGCCAGCCGGCACCCTTACCTGACCCTGTTCAAAAATACAGCCGGGGTCGTCGTTTTCATCGTTGCTGGAAGCCACCATGTCGCGGGCGGCCTTCAAGCCTTCGGTAAGAATCATGTCCACATCATCCACGCCGTAAGAATCCTTATAGCGGTCATAATCCAAAATCTTCCCCAAGTCCAGCCATTCCTTAAGGATAAACTGATGATCGCGAATGCTGTAAATGAAATTTGTCGCCATTATTTTGCCTCCCACAAGTATATTTTTATTTCGTAATATCTATTGCCATTATATATAAATTTGTAACATTGTCAATGCAATATATTCAAAATACGCGCTCAATTTTTTTCATAAAAGCCGTCCTCGTTCAGCCACAGAACGCCTGCTTCGGTATAGTATTCCAACTGCTTGAGCAGCATCATGCGGTCCCAAAACACTTCATGGGGGTCGCCGCTCAAGGGCATCCGCACGCTTTCGTCCCCGCACAACTGCTTAAAGCTCATGGGGCGCTCAAGCGCGGCCATGATCGCGGCTTCGCGCCTCAGCGGTAGGCTCATGTAAGCTTTCACATTGGCGCCGACTTCGTCAAACACCTTGCGGCGGTGTGAGCCGAATAGCACCCGGGGCTGAATATCCACGATACGCTGCATGGATTGCAATACTTGGCCGTAAGAACAGTATTCCCCGCCATACCAGGGGCCAAAGGGCGCGAAATCGTAATCGGCGGAAAACAGCAGGCCCTCCTCGGGAAAATAAAAACCGTAATGGCCGGGAGAATGACCGGGCAGATGCACGGCCTGAAACTTCACATGGCCGCTGTCAAATATTTGTCCGTCATGAAAACAGCTGTTGATGGCAATGGCGGGCGGCCCGAAGAGGGCCAACACCTCAGGGTTTTCCTCTGCAGAGTTGGTGCTGCGCTCCCACACCACTTCTTTTTCCTCGCCCATAAGTTCCGGCCAGCGGAAATAGCCGTTGGAGCGCAAAAATTTTTCCGCATCCTCAAAAAAGCTAATCTCCTCCTGCCCCACCATTACGCAGCGGTCGTTAAACATC
>JAUNBV010000128.1:0-3877 GCA_030526885.1 Syntrophomonadaceae bacterium | reverse complement strand
GGTCGAAATGATAGTGGGTAAAGAGCACCATATCCACTTTGTCCGCCATCGGATGATAGGCGCCGGTGCCGCTTCCCAAGTCGATAAGGATATTGATGTCGTCCTGAACGAAAATGGAGTTGCTGAAGGGATAATCCGCCGGGCTCTGGGGGCGGATGAGCTTAATATAGGGATGTTCAAAGGTTGCCACGCCGGTCACTCCACAATTTAGTATTTTTTAAGAAAAAAGAAGACAATCCAGCAAGGAAGCGTCTCCCATAATGATTTTGAACCTCTAATCCAACTTGTCTACCATATCCATAATCAAGTCAAAGAAGTATTTCATATCCTCGCGGTCTTCTATCCCCGCGTGAAAGCCTATTTCCGAAAAACGGCCCGCGCCGGCGATGACCACGTCCACCCGATGCCGGGCTTGTTCCAGGTCTTCTTGCATCATCTCCGCATCGATTTCTTCCCATTGTTCTTCATCCAGGCAAAGCTCGAGGTCGTCTTCGGCAAAGAGATCATCCAACAATTGCTGGGCTTTCTCTTGCTCCCTTTCGTCCTCACCGCTGATTATGCGCGATACTATCCACAGCACATGTTTGCTGCTCATCTTCAATTCCTCGGCCAAATGCAAAACTTCATTGGCCAGCGGGGTAATCCGGATGAGATCCGATAACCGCACCGGTTCGCCTTTGCTCCAGTTATTGTTCATATCCTTCTCCTTCTTAGCCGCTCCCCCGCTCTTGATGAAAAAGCCATGCTCCGGGGCCAAGCAGCTGCTATAATTACGATAATTACGCTATATGAGACCCCGCGCTTTCATCTCCTCATGTTTGGCCGCCAGCCCTCTGGCTACCACATCCGGCACCAGCTCGGAGATATCGCCGCCCAGTATGGCGGCTTCCTTGACCCCGGTGGAACTTACGTAGCTGTATCTGTAATCCGCCATGATGAAGATGGTATCCGACTGAGGCAGCAAATGTTTGTTAAAAAAACATAGCTGTGATTCATACTCAAAATCGGTGATGGAGCGCAGGCCCCGGATAATGGTGCCGATGCCGCGTTCCCGCATCAAATCGGTTATGAGGCCGCTGTAGCTGACGATCTCGACATTGTCCAGTCCACTGAGACTCTCACGGATGTGCTCCGTCCGTTCCTCCAGCGTAAACGTGCATTTTTTGTGCACATTATGCACCACCGCCACCACAATTTTGTCAAACATGGAACTGCATCGCACCAGAATATCGATATGACCATTGGTTATTGGATCGAAGCTTCCTGCGTAAACAGCCGCTCTCACTGTATCTTCCCCCTGTCTCCTTTATGTGCTCCTTGCAATATTTTATCACTTATCGCGACGGATACAATACACCCTTCACACCGGCCAAGGCCAAGTGCAACATCGCTACAAAAAATCTACTGCCGGCTCTTTATGGCAGCCTGAGCGGCGCTCAGGCGGGCAATGGGAATCCGGTAGGGCGAACAGCTGACATAATCCAGGTTCACTATATGACAGAATTCCACCGAACTGGGCTCGCCGCCGTGTTCACCGCAAATCCCCATCAATACGCCGGGGCGGGTGGCGCGGGCTTTGTCTATGGCTATCTTCATCAATCCCCCCACGCCCTTGCGGTCCAATACCGCGAAAGGATTGTCTTTGAGCACTTTCTTATCCAGGTAATCGGGGATGAATTTTCCCTCCGCATCGTCGCGGCTAAAACCCAGCGTGGTCTGGGTAAGGTCGTTGGTGCCAAAGGAGAAGAATTCGGCCTGCCGGGCCAGCTCGTCGGCCACGATACAGGCGCGGGGCAACTCCAGCATCGTCCCCACCGCATATGGCAGGTCAGCCCCTTGGTTTTGCATTTTTACCTCGGCATAAGTATCGCGGATGACTTTGGCCAGCAGTTCAAGCTCAGCCACATCCATCGCCAGCGGTATCTCAATCTCGGTCAACACCTCTATCCCTTCGGCTTTAAGCTTATACAGGGCCAGGAAGATGGCACGGGCCTGCATGGCATAGATTTCGGGATAAGTGACCCCCAGACGGCAGCCACGATGGCCCAGCATGGGATTCACCTCATGCAGCTTGCTGACTTTTTTCAGCATTTCCTCCAGCGGGTAGACCTCGCTGTCGGCCCGGCCCTGGCACCTCATCTCGGTGATGGCCACCAGCAGGGCTTCACGATTGGGCAAAAACTCATGCAGCGGCGGGTCCAGCAGACGAATGGTGACCGGGAAGGGCGCCATAGCTTTGAGGATGCCATAGAAGTCTTCGGTCTGGAATTTCAACAGTTCAGCCAGTTCGGCCTCGCGGTCCTGCAATTCCTCGGCCAGTATCATGCGCTGCACATAGGGCAAGCGCTCCTGGTTCATAAACATATGCTCGGTGCGGCATAAGCCTATGCCCTGCGCCCCGAATTCGCGGGCGCGGGTAGCGTCCTCCGGCGTATCGGCATTGGCGCGCACCTGCAGGCGTTTGGTGTCATCGGCCCAGCGCAGTAGGGTCTCAAATTCTTCGGTCAGCGCGGGCTCCAGCATGGGCACTTCACCCAGCATCACCCGGCCGGTGGCTCCGTCCACGGTAATGATATCCCCTACTCTGACGGTGATATCGCCGACAGAAAAGCTGCCGCCTTCGATGTCAATTTTTAAGCTTTCACAGCCGCACACACAGGGCTTGCCCATGCCGCGGGCCACCACTGCCGCATGAGAGGTCATGCCGCCGCGCGAGGTAAGCACCCCCTGGGCATAGACGATGCCGTGGATATCATCCGGCGTGGTCTCAGTGCGCACTAGCACCACCGCTTCGCCGGATAACCCCGCTCTTTCCGCTTCATCGGCATTAAAAACCACCCGGCCGCAACCGGCGCCGGGGGAAGCGGGCAATCCTTGCGCAATGGGCTCTAGGATGGCGCTGCTGTCTATCTGGCGGTGCAGCAGTTGATCTATCTGCTCCGGCTCCACCCGCATCAGGGCCTCGTCCTTGCTGATTAAGCCCTCCTCCACCATCTCCACCGCGATTTTTACCGCCGCGTGAGTGGTGCGCTTGCCGTTGCGGGTCTGCAGCATGTACAGCTTGCCGCGCTCCACGGTGAACTCGATATCCTGCATATCCCGATAATGGTTTTCCAGCCGGGTACAGGTATCCACGAATTGCTGGTATACGCCCGGCAATTCTTCCTGCAGTTTGGAAATGGGCGTAGGGGTGCGGATGCCCGCCACCACGTCCTCGCCCTGCGCGTTGACCAAGAATTCCCCGTACAGCGTTTTCTCGCCGGTAGAGGGATTACGGGTAAAGGCCACGCCGGTGCCGCAATCCGCGCCCATGTTGCCAAAGGCCATGCTCTGCACATTCACCGCGGTGCCTAATTCATCGGGTATCTTGTTCAGCTTGCGGTAATAGATGGCGCGGTCTGTATTCCAGGAACCGAACACGGCCTGGATGGCCATGGTAAGCTGTTCTCGCACATCCTGCGGGAAGTTGAAACCCTTATCCCGACGCACGATTTCTTTATAGTCATTGATTATGGCTTTGAGCTCAGCCGCGGTCAGTTCATAGTCGAAAATAGCGTTCACGCGCCTTTTGCAGCGCTCCATGATGTCGTCGAAATGGCTGTGCTCCACCCCCAGCACCACATCGCTGAACATCTGGATAAAACGGCGGTAGCAGTCATAGGCAAAGCGCTCGTCGCCGGTAAGCTGAGCCAATCCCTGCACCGATTCATCATTGAGCCCCAGATTAAGTATGGTATCCATCATGCCGGGCATAGAAACAGCGGCCCCGGAGCGCACCGACACCAGCAACGGGTCCTGCTGGTCGCCAAATTTCTTGCCGGTCTTTCGTTCCAGCTTTTCCAGCGCCGCCATCGTCTGCTCCAGCATGTCGGGCGCG
>JAUNBV010000127.1 GCA_030526885.1 Syntrophomonadaceae bacterium | reverse complement strand
GCTTCTGCCGTTTCCCTCGCGGAAGGGATGGGCTACGTTCATTTCCACATACTTCTCAATGATTTCATCAAAACCTGACTGCGGCATCTTAGCGATATTATCCAGCGCCGCGTCGAGGTACATGACGGGGGCAAAGCGGAAATTGCCCTTGGCTATGTTAATATTGCGTATTTCTCCGGCAAACGCATAGATTTCCTCGAAAAGAAAGCGATGAATCATAGCAAGCCCCTCAAAGCTGCCCACCGGGAAAGTATCCAGAAGACCGGTTTCCAATAGTTCAAGGGCTTTCCTTTTGCTGATTCTTTCCTCGGCTCTGGCAAGCTCCGTGGGGTCCGTGATTCCTAAGAGGTTTTCAAGTACCATGTCATTACCGCACTTTCATAATTATTTCATCGTCGCCCCAAGAGGGCACAGCAGGCGCCTTCTTTAGTGGCCTTGTTATACTATAATTATACCACGGGTGCAACGCGGCGCGAAAAGGAAAAACAAATTGAACATCACCGCGATTCTTTGTATTATATTATTGTTTTAGGCGCTTGGTATTTTTTTTTAGTAAAGGCGTGCCTTTGCGCCGGTGATAAAACGGTGTACGGAGACAGGGGGCGGCGAAATGGATTATGTGACCATAAAAACCATCAACATGTCCATCGAGCTGACCGGCTTCAGCGTTGCCGTCGCCCTGCTGACCGGGATGCTCATCACCAGATCCTATCGTACAAAGACCTCCCGCATCCTGCTGTGTTCGCTTGTGGTACATTCCGTCCTGCTGCTGCTGGACTCCATCTCATGGGGGCTGGGCGGGCGGCCCGAGGCTTATGTACGCCCGCTGGAATACGGCATCAACTTTTTGGTCTATGGCCTCAGCTATTCCTATAACTATTTGCTCACCGCCTTTGTCACCGCCTACATATCCTACAAGCGGCCCGGCTTGAACAAGACGCTGCTGTATATTTCCGCCGCCGTCACCGTGGGGATGATACTGCTCACGGTGGTTTCGCAGTTCACGGGGCTGCTGTTCTACTTTGACGAAAACAATACCTTTCAGGCCGGGCCGCTCAACGACCTGTCCATCGGCGTGATGCTATTCATCGCCGGCGCCAACGCGGTCATGGCCGTGCGCAACCGCAAATACCTCGACGTGCGGGATATTGCCATGCTGCTGGCCTATCTGCTCATCCCCATGGCCTGCGCCGTCGCGGAGGCCGTATTCGAAAACATAATGCTGATTTACGCCGGCTGCACCGTGTCATTTGTGCTGCTTTACGTCAGCTTGCAGATTCGGCAGGAAATGGACGCCATGAAGCGTGAGAACGAGATGAAAACCGCCATCATGCTAACGCAGATACAGCCCCATTTCCTCTACAATGCCCTGTGCGCCATTCAGGACCTGTGCCACGGCAGAGCGCCGGAGGCGGAGCAGGCCACCGTAGAGTTTTCCGAATATCTTCGCGCCAATCTGGAGTCCCTCTCGGCGGCCAGGCCCATCGCCTTTGAGCAGGAGCTGCGGCACGTGCGCAATTACCTTTCGCTGGAGCAAAAAAGATTCAAAGAGGATTTGCGGGTGGAATACGACATCGGGCCCACGCTGTTTCGCCTCCCGGCGTTGACGCTCCAGCCCATCGTGGAGAACGCCGTGCGCTATGGCATAATGCAGCGGGAATGCGGCGGCACGGTACGCATTTCCACGGCAGAGAAGGACGGAAACTATATCGTTACCGTAAAAGACGACGGCGTCGGCTTCGATGTGAACACACCCAAAGCGGATGGGCGCACCCACATCGGCATCGACAATGTGCGCAGCCGTCTGGCCCAGATGTGCGGCGGCACGCTTGTCATCGATAGCGTCCCCGGCGTGGGTACCACGGCAGTTTTGACTATACCGAACGGAGAGGGATAATATGATGAAAATTGCGGCGCTTGACAACGAGGCGGGAGCCTTAAATATCTTAATGCGGTCCATCGGGGAGGCCCTGCCCACGGCGGAGGTAAGGGGCTTTCGCCACGCCTCCGAACTGCTCCGCGAGGTACGGGACAAAGGCTTCGTGCCGCACGTCGCCTTTCTGGACATCGAAATGCCCGGCATGAGCGGGCTGGAGCTGGCGAAACGGCTCAAGGATATGAGCGGCGCGACCAATGTTGTTTTCGTCACCGGCTTCGCCGAATACGCGCTGGAAGCATACAGCGTCCACGCCTGCGGATATGTACTCAAGCCGCCGTCTGCGGAAAAGATTCTGGAAACGATGAAATATCTGCACAGCACGGAAAACCGCCAGGACAGCGGCAAGCGCGTCCGGGTACAATGCTTCGGCAGCTTTGAGGTATTTGTGGACGGGCGGCCCGTGGCCTTCCCCCGGCAGCGCAGCAAGGAGCTGCTGGCCTATTTCATCGACCGGCGCGGCGCGACCAGCACCCTGGCCGAGATTGCAGACCGCCTGTGGGATGACGGGAAATACGGGGCTTCACGGAAAAGCCAGATCCATAACTATCTGTCCGCCCTCAGCAAGACCTTAAACCACCTTGGCGTGGGAGAACTGCTCGTCAGGAATCACAACGCCTACGGCATAGACGTCAGGTACGTGGACTGCGACCTCTACCGCCTCGCTACCGACATCACCGCCATCAACTCCTACCACGGGGAGTATATGTCGCAATACGCATGGGCCGAATTCACAGCCGGAGAGCTGATGCTGAAGTATCTGTAAAAAAGAAAAACCAGCCTTTTCGTGTCCGCCTTTGGAAAAAGAATCTAAAGGCGGCTCTTTTTTTCGCTTTTAGGGGAATCTGGTGCCAATTTGGTGCCCTTTGCTTGCTATGCTGGAATCGGCCCTGCCGCCCGGACAGCAGTTGGCAGCCATCCTCTGGCGCGGTTATCGAGGGCCAGGGAGACACGCCTTTGGCGAGAGCGGCGCGGCGCCGCACTTCGCCCGATGGAAAACCTCTGTCCCCCAAAGGGCGGGATAAAATAGAATTATAACGAAAACAGGGAGGATACAAAAATGAAGCGGATAGTGAGAAAGAGCCTGTCCCTGCTGCTGACCCTCTGCATGGTGTTCGGCCTGTTAGCGGCACTGGGCACGCCAGCGGGCGCGACGGAGGCGTGGGAGAGCTATACGGAGCTTTCTACCGCTGGCACAACGCTGAACGGCGGGAATTACAAGGTCACGGCTAACACGAGCAAAACGAACCTTGCCATCAGCGGCGATGTGACCATCTATATCGCCTCGGGCGTTACCCTCACCTGCACCGGCAGTGCCGCCAGCGAGCAAACCAGCGGCAAGGCGGGCATCAATGTGCCGAGCGGCGCGACGCTGATATTGGAGGGCGCGGGCACGGTCAAAGCCACCGGCGGCAAGGCGTACGACGGCGGCAATGGCAACCCCGGCGGCAACGGCAGTGTAACTGTACATGGTGTGAATACGCCTTCTGCATACGCTTCTATAACCGTCGGCACAGGCGGCGGGGGCGGCAGCGGTGGCGCGGGCGCGGGCGCGGGCATCGGCGGCAACGGCGGCAGCGGAATGGGCACCCTTATCGTAAAGGGCAGCGTCACCGTCACTGCTGCGGGCGGCGCGGGCGGTAGCAGCGGCAGCGCGGGCTCCAGAGGCAACGGAGCAGAGGGATTTCTCGTTAATGCGAACAATGTTGCTTACTTCGCCTATGCCGCCGGAGGCGGCGGCGGCGGCAAAGGAGGAGGAGGAGGCGCGGGCGCGGCCATCGGCAGCGGCGGTTCTACCGGCAGCACCGGCGATGGCGGCTACCCCGGCAACACAGTCTCAAAGACAGCAATGGATACCGATTGGATGAGTAATAATGTAGCCCGTAACGGCGACGCCGGCAACCAGGGAAAGAGCGGCGCGCACAAGGACAATGTAAGCGGTAGCGTGTACTATGTTGACGAAAACAATATAAACGCAACAGATTGGAAGACGACGGTAAGCCATACGGAGCAGCTTGCAAGCGTGGTCACCTTCCGCGACAATATCACGGGCTTGGCGCTTTCCACCCCTGCGGCGCAGGAGGTTTTGGATAACGAAGCGCCCACTCAGCCGACTATTGACCCGGTAAAGACGGGCTATACCTTTAACGGTTGGTATCAGGAGCAGGCGTGTACCAATACCTACAATTTCAGCACCACTCTCGCAGGCGGGCAGGAGATATCGGTCTACGCCAAGTTTGTGCCCAAGACATACGAACTCGCCCTCAACAATCAGGGCGGGTCTGATACGCCCGCGTCGGTGGAAGCCACCTATGACGCGGTTTTGCCAACGGTTACGCCTCCCACGCGGGCGGACTACACTTTCAACGGCTATTACAGCGCGGTAAACGGTGCTGGAACAAAGTACATAGATGGCGACGGCAAGGGCATCGTGACCGCCCCGTGGACGACCGACGTTCCGGCGGGAAGCACTGCGACGCTCTATGCGAGCTGGACGGACAACCGCAGCATCGCCGTAGCGGCGCAAACTGCGGTGGAAAACAATATCCCCACTCGCGGCACGGGGAGTGATACCGCCTATGCGGTGACCGCGACCGGCTATAGGGACACCACCTTTGCCCCGGAAATCGTCTGGGATGGCGGCAGCGCCCCCACCGGCGTGACGACCGCCTTTGACAACACCGGGCAAGCCGGCTCGGCGCTGACAATAACCACCACGGATACCACTCCGGCGGGCAGCTATACATTTAATATCAAATCCAACGATGTAGTCATCTCCGCAAACTGTACCTTCCTGGTCTGGGAAAAGCTCACCGACGTGGATTACAGCGTCAAGGACGGGAAGATAACGAACACCACCACCGCCATGGAGTATTCGCTGAATGGCAGTAACTGGATCGCTTGCGCCGCCGGCGATACTGCCGTGGGCTTCGTTGCGGGCGACGCCCTGACCATCCGCGACGAGAACGCCCCGGGCAGAACGCGGAAAGTTTTCGAGACGGCGCTCTCCCACGCGGCAGCGCCCACGGCTCCCGTCGTCCAGACTGACGAGCTGTGCCCCACCTCGGACAGCATCACCATCAGCGTGGCGCGGGGTGTGGAATACTATATCAGCACGAACAATTCCGCGCCCGCCACATGGCCAACCAAGTGGCCCACCGACTCCACCGCATATCACTACGCGGCAACGGACACAGACACGCACAGCTTCAC
>JAUNBV010000126.1 GCA_030526885.1 Syntrophomonadaceae bacterium | reverse complement strand
TCGATAAGGTACAATAAGTTTCGCAAATTGAAAAAAGCGCTAGGATAGAAGGAGACATGGGCGCGACCACTTGGTATGATAGAGTCACCACACTACAAATCTACCAAGAGAGGAGCCGCGAACCATGTCCGAAAAGATTATACACCTAAACGAAGGCGCGATAAAGCAGGAATTAAAACAATTGGTGCGCAACAGCGTGGAGGAAACCCTAAACGAGCTGCTAGACAAGGAGGCAGAGGAACTGATCAACGCGGGCCGCTACGAGCGCACCCAAGGGCGGCAGGGCTACCGCTCAGGCCATTACGAACGGAACCTCACCACCACTTCCGGCGACGTGAAGCTGAAGGTGCCCAAGCTCAAAGGAGTCGCCTTCGAGACCGCGATCATCGAGCGTTACCGCCGCCGTGAGAGTTCCGTGGAGGAAGCCTTAATCGAGATGTACCTGGCCGGGGTGTCAGTGCGCCGGGTGGAGGACATAACCGAAGCCCTCTGGGGGACGAAAGTATCAGCCGGCACCGTGAGCAACCTGAACAAGAAAGTGTACGGGCACATTGACGCCTGGCGCCAGCGACCATTGTCCGGGGAATACCCCTACGTTTACATGGACGGCATATACCTGAAGCGCAACTGGGGAGGCGAATACGAGAACGTGGCCATCTTGATCGCCATGGCGGTGAACGAGGAGGGCTACCGCGAGGTAATCGGGGCATCCGAAGGCATGAAAGAAGACCGGGCCAGCTGGCTGGAGTTCCTTCGCAGCCTTAAGCAGCGGGGGCTCAAGGGAACCCAGCTATTCATCGGGGACAAGAACATAGGCCTGCTGGAAGCGGTCAATGAAGTGTATCCCGACGCCAAATACCAGCGCTGCACGGTACACTTCCACCGCAATATATTCTCGGTGACCCCGCGTTCCAAGATGAGAGAGGTAGCCGCCATGCTCAAAGCCATCCACGCCCAGGAGAGCAAGGGGGCAGCCAGGGAAAAAGCGTCGGCGGTGGCATCCAAGCTGAGGGAAATGAAGCTGAACGAGGCGGCCAAGAAGCTGGAGGAGGGTATCAATGAAACCCTGACGTATATGGAGTTCCCCTATGTGCACTGGTCGAAGCTGCGCAGCAACAACGTAATCGAACGGCTAAACCGGGAAATCCGTCGACGAACGCGGGTGGTGGGCTGTTTTCCGGACGGGAACTCGGCGTTGATGCTTGTATGTGCCAGGTTGCGCCACGTGGCCAGCAAGGCATGGGGCACTAAGCGATATATGAACATGGCCCATCTGTACGACATGCTGAAAGAACAAGGGGACTCAGTTGCCGGCTAGCTGCCGGCCGCCAAGTGGATAATCAATTTTGCGAAAAATATTTGACACTACCCGTTCCTCCTCCCCCTTAAACAACCGGTCCTGTACGCTGTGCTTCCATGGTTCCATCCGAACGCCTCCTTAAAAAATAATGTAGGGAATACGCGAAAAAGCGGGGTCTGCGTTTGGCAAATCCCGCTGGATATAGTGCAACCAGACCGACATGCCGCGAAATATTATTGCGGTTTAGTCTCATGGCTTTGCGCACACTGCATTTCTGCAGGTTTGCCCAGTATATTGCTTTGGCTTGGCTAATCCCTTTTATGGCCGCGCTTGCTGTTTGATGTAGGTTTGCTGCGGTGAACATAAGGATAATTGGGCTAAAAAGCGCAATAAAACAAAAGGGATTACTCTTTGTGCAACCATTATACAACATATTAATTGTAAATGCAACACAATATTATTAAATATGACTGATAAATGGAAAAATGAATTCGTTAACTATGTACATAATGCGTTAATAGTGTATGACGGCGTACATTTTAACTGCTTACGATGATTTACTCGCCCCAGCTTGCGTCGATACATAGGGTTTCACATTCGGAAGTACGCTTCGCCTGCGAAAAAAGCCATCCGCATCAGACATCTAAAAAATAATCACGCCATACGTTACCGCCGGTTAATCCGCGTTTTATGTCGCGCCCTCTATTTATCCGGCTTTTCCTCTTCCGCCTCATAAGCCGAGTTGGGGTCCTCCCAAAAACGCCGCGCCTCATCCTCCGTAACCTGAAAGAGGCCGCGTTTGTTACACCATTTAAGTAAATCAAGCGTGCCCCCCTTCTCGCCGTAGGCATTGCCGCGCGACGATATAAGCTTTATATAATCGTCTTTTTTCATTGTTGACGCTTGCCCCTTCCGCCGTAACAGTTCAGACTATTTAAAATAAATATAGCATATTGTAACCGTTAATGCAATATGCATTTGTGGTTTGTTTAGATTTAGGCCGCTATTTAATAAAATGCATTTGAACTGGTGGTGATTCTGATAATGTCGCATGACATCGACTATATTAAGATTGGTCAAAGGATTAGAAAACTACGCTTGGAAAAAGGTCTTACTCAGGCGGAACTCGGCGAAATGGCCGGGTGTTCAAATAATTATTTAAGCCATATCGAGACCGGGCAGAGCAAGGTCTCGCTGTCCGTGTTGCTAAAAATATCCTGCGCCTTGGAAACCAGCCTGGATTTCTTTCTGCTTGACACGCCTTTCTCCCGTCCCCAGTCCATCATTGACCGGGAAATAGCCGGAAAACTGGCAAAATGCTCTTCGGTCACGCTGCTGACGGTGAATAAAATCATCGACGTCCTGCTGGAACAGCAATATAGCCTGGCTAAAGAATAACAAGTGTGCGCCCCGACCAAAAAATAATGCAGCCACGACCTTATCGGTGGTGGCTGCGTTTTTGTCCGGGGCCGGGGTACGCCTACTTACAGGGCTTCCTCGTTTTTCTCCGGCCGCCCGATCTGGGCGCCGTGTTCCATGTAGATGCTGTGGCTGGGGAAAGCGGCGGATACACCTTCTTCTTTCAGTATGGCCATGATCCGGTAGTTCACATCCTCGCGCACGGCGGAATAAGCGGCCAGGTTTTTTTCTTTGGTATAGCACCACACCAATATATCCAGGCTGCTGTCGTTGAATTTCTCAAAGTTGACTACGATCTGTTCCTGATGGATGCCTTGGTTTTCGCGCAGCATGGCGTGGATGCGCCGCACGCATTGCTCCAACTGCCCGGCGGTGGTGTTGTAGGTAACGCCGATGCGCAGCTCCAGCAGGCGCTTTTCTTTGCGGCTGAGGTTCTTTATGGCTTCGGTGGCGATGGTGGCGTTGGGCACGGTGACCAGGTCCTGGCTCAAAGTACGGAAGGTGGTGCGCCGAAAGCTGATGTCCTCCACGATGCCGTCTACCGAAGGGGTCTGCACCCAATCGCCTATGGCATAGGGTTTTTCCATGATAATACCCGCCCCGCCGATAAGATCGGCCAGCGCGCTTTGCGCGGCCAGCGCGATGGCCAACCCGCCCAGCCCCAGGCCGGCGATGAATCCGTTCACGTCATAGCCCCACTCGCTCACTACCACCAAAAAGGCCAGCGCGATGATGATAAACTTGAATATCTTGGTCAAAAACCCGGTCAGCAGCTGATCCATGCCCATATGGTCCTGCAGGCGATCCCGCATCAGCACTTCATCGTTGAGGCAGCGATACAGGCCGGAAAACAGGAAAACTATCACCAGGGAGCGGAACAGCTTGAGGATAAATTCGTCCAGGGTGGCGGTGAAGGTGAGGTAATCGAGCGCCACATATGCCCCGATAACCAGCACCAGGTTTTTTATGGGCTTTTCATACGCACGGATAATGCGATCCACGATCATGACCGGACTCTTTTGGGCCAGTCGATGTACCATGAAGTATATCAGGCTGACCACGGTGTTGCGCAGCAGCACGAAGACGAGAAAGATCAGCAGCGCGTACAGGGTCTCCAGCCACCAGATGTCAGGATGCGTGAGATATTGATCCAGCAATAGTTTTATATTATCCCATTCCATGCTTTTCCAGCCCCTTTTTGGGTTATTTAAGGGTAAAACAAACGGCTTCGACCGGTCATGCCCGATGGTGGGGGGGCAGGCGGGCCGAAGCCGGAGAGCACATCTATATAGGCGCTATTTGTCTTTTTCTTCTTTTTCCTGTTTGGCCCGGGCGATGATCTTTTCCGCGTCCTGCGCGGGCACTTCTTCGTAATGGCTTACCTGCATTTTGAATTTACCGCGCCCCTGGGTTATGGATTTCAGGTCGATGGTATAGCGGGCCATTTCCGCCAGCGGCACCTGGGCTTTGACCATCTGCTTTTTGCCGACGGGCTCCATGCCCATGACGCGTCCGCGCTTGCTGTTCAAGTCGCCGATAATGTCGCCCATGAAGTTATCGGGAATGATTATCTCCACGTTTACTATGGGCTCCAGGAGTACCGGCTTGGCCTTTTCCACCCCGGCCTTGAAAGCCAGCTTGGCGGCCATTTTAAAGGCCATTTCCGAGGAGTCTACGGAGTGGTAGGAGCCGTCGTACAGGGTAGCTTTGAGGTTGGTGACGGGATAACCCGCCAGCACGCCTTCCTCCATAGCTTCCATCAGGCCCTTTTCCACTGCGGGGAAGAAGTTGCGGGGCACCGAACCGCCGAACACGTTTTCTTCAAAGACAAAATTGCCATCCTCGGTGGGCTCGAATTTCACCCATACATGACCGTATTGGCCGTGCCCGCCGCTCTGCTTTTTATGTTTGCCTTCCGCTTCCACCATGCCGCGAATGGTTTCCCGATAAGGGATGCGCATATCTTTGCTGATAACTTCCACGCCGTATTTGCGGGAGAGTTTATCCAAAATGATATCGATATGGGCGTCTCCCATGGTGGTGATAATGGTCTGGCGGGTCTCTACGTTCTTTTCTATGGTGATGGTGGGGTCTTCCTCCAGGATACGGCCCAGCGCGCCGGAGAGCTTGTCTTCGTCGCCTTTGCTCTTGGGCTCGATAGCCATGCTCAGGGTGGGCAGGGGGAAGTTTACGGGGTCAAACATAATATCGCCGCCGCGCACCGACAGGGTGTCGGAGGTAGTGGTCACGGCGAGCTTGGCCACCGCGCCGATATCGCCGGCAAACATTTCGGGTACCGCGCTTTGCTCTTTGCCGGTCATGATCAGCAGCTGCGATATCTTTTCTTCTTTTTCCTTGTTCAGGTTATAAACCACGGAGTCGGCCTTCATGCTGCCGGTAAAGATGCGGAACAGGCTCAGGCGGCCGATATAGGGGTCGGCAATGGTCTTGTACACCTGGGCGGCCAGGGGGCCGTTCAAGTCCTTGCCCTCCA
>JAUNBV010000125.1 GCA_030526885.1 Syntrophomonadaceae bacterium | reverse complement strand
CCTTTCTTTACTTGTTGCAGCAGTTTGTCGTCACCGGTCTCCACCCCCAAATAAGCCTTGCGCAGTCCGGCGGCGCGCAGAGCCGTGAGTTCGGCCATGCTCTTGTTAAGAACGCTTTGCGGGCCCACATAGCTTCCCACATGGCGCAGCGAGGGAAAGGCCGAAAACAGCGTGTCCAGTATTTCTAACAGATCGGAGGTCTCCATGGCGATAGCGTCGCCGTCGCATAGGAATACCTTCTCCACATCGCCGTAATACTCTTTTGCCATGCGGATATCGGTCTTGATATCCTCCATGCTGCGCACGCGGTATTTTTTGTCCTTGTACATCCCGCAAAAGGTACATTTGTTGTGTGAACAGCCGATGGTACACTGCAAAAGATAACTGTTGGCCTCGCTGAACGGCCGGAAAATATTGCCCTCGTAACGCATGTCGCTCCCCCTTTTCACTCCTGCCCGACTCGTTTATCCGGTTCCCCTTCCGGGCTAAAGCCCCTGATCAACTCCTCTTTTTGCGCGCGGGTGAGCCTTTTAATGGTCCGTTCCCGTTTGAGAGCGGCGGATTTGTCGGCGCACTCCTCGGTATACACCATCTTCACCGGCAGATGGCTGCGGGTATAGCGGCTGGCAATGCCGGCCTTATGCTCGGCCAAACGCTTCGCCGGGTCGAGGGCATAGCCGGTATAGTAACTGCCGTCGCCACATTTAAGTATATATACCCAGGCCACGCTCTTTCCTCCCCGTTTGTTCTCCGTGGTGACAGAGTTCCACAGCAACCCTTTGGCCTCCTGCCCCGGGAGTTAAAAAAGCCGGTGCTGATAAATCAGCACCGGCTCAATAAGTATATGGTATTACGGCAGTTCTTAACCTGCGGTAGCTTTTTTCATCTGGCCGGCCACTATATAAGACACGATGCCGGGGATCAGGGAAGCTACAGCCACGGTACTCAGAATGCACAGGTTGCTTTCGCCCGGCAGCAGGAAGTAAGCTGCGATGGCTACCACTACCATCAGCAAATGGGAGGCATAGTTGGCGCGCATGGCAATTTTGCAGTGGGCAAAGTCCTCATCGGTCGCTACCAGTTTATAGGCATAACCCAAGCCAAAGAAGAATGGCGCCACGAACAGCCCGATAAAGCCGTTTTCTCCGCCCCATACAAAGGCGGACAGCAACAACAGTCCTACGATCACCTGATACACGAAGAGAAACTTAAAGATTTTCTTCACCTTGGCGATTTTCGCCAGTAGTTCCGCGATTTTCGGATCCATTGCGGGGGGGGCAGTTTCATTCATAATAAATGACCTCCTCAAAAAAGTTTTTAGCGCTCTTCACGCTGATATCATTATTAGTGTAACACTATTCTGTTAAGTTTTCAATAGATTTGACAAAAAAATCAAAAAAGAATCGCTCGTCATAAAGCGACATCGCCGTACAATTTTCCGGCCGGGATGCTCTCTCCCTCGGTGACAACATAAGTATCGGCGTATTCTCCCGCCTTTTCCTCGGTGGCAGTCCAAATCACCCGGTAAACCCCGCCGGTTTTGGTCAAGTCAAAAGTGCCTCCGGACTGCGGCACCGGGTCGGCGATGAGAAAATATCTTTTATTCAACGCCTCGATGTCGGTGACGCTCTTACCGGTATTGAGCTCCTGGACCCGTGCGGCATCAATGATGGCAGTGGCGGTGGTCACGTCGGCCTTTATGCGCGACCCCATCTGTACATTGCTGTAGCGGGGAATGACGGTGGCGGCCAATATCGCCAAAATGGCTAGCACCACCACCAGTTCGATTAGGGTAAATCCCGCGTCCCGTCTGCTATTGGCTGCTTTATTCATGATATGTACTTCACCCCACGCCCATGTCCGCCTCAATATGACAGATTTTTCACATATTATATTTGGAATGCCGGTATAATGCAACATGCCCACAGCAAGTGTTGGTTGTGCTGTGAGCATACATGGGCCATGGGTTTTGCCGCCGGGTTGACACGAGAACTGAATATATCGGAAGCATAAACGCTCCCTTCTACCCTGCCATCGCGAAATACTTTTCTTGATCTATTGCGGTGCCGACAGGTCCTGCACGTATAATACGCGCACTGCGTCGGGCGCGGCGGTGACAGGCGCATTGGCGTCTGTAGGGGGGGCGTTTCTTTCCGTCAAGTATTTGGCGGCCACCTGCGGAAACAGGGCGTAGCTCAGTACGTCTTCCTCTGAGCGGGCTAAATCTCCCGCTTCTGCGTGGTAGCGTTCCAATTCATTGGGCAGCAAATCGGCGGGACGGCAGGTTATGACTTCTTCGCTGCCGATAGCTCTATGCCGTACGGCTTCGTTTACCGGACCGGGCAGCATGCCGTATTCGCCGCGCAGCAGGCTTTTTGATTCTTTGGTAAACACCTTATAACGCTCGCCGTAATATACGTTGAATACGGCCTGCGTACCCACGATCTGGCTGGTGGGGGTGACCAGCGGGGGATAGCCGAAATCCTCCCGCACTCGCGGTATCTCGGCTAAAACCTCATAATATTTATCCTCGGACCGCAGTTCCTTGAGCTGGGAGATAAGGTTGGACAACATGCCGCCGGGAACCTGATACAGCAGGGTATTGGTATCGATGTTCAACACCTTGGCATCAAGGCTGCCCTCTGCCTTTAACCGCTCGGCTACCTTGCGGAAATGCACGGCGGCTTCGCTGAGCTTGAGCAAATCCAGCCCGGTATCGCGGCCGGAGCCCTTGAGGGTCGCCACCAGCGCCTCCGTCGCGGGCTGTGCCGTGCCGTTGCCCATCGGCGACAGCGCGCAGTCCACTATGTCCACGCCGGCCCATACCGCCATCAGGTTGGTCATGTCGCCGGTGCCGGTGCCGTTATGGGTATGCAGATGGATAGGTACGTTTACTGAGCTTTTAAGTTTCTTCACCAGATCATAAGCCGCTATCGGCAGCAGCAGGTTGGCCATGTCCTTGATACAGATGACATCGGCTCCCAGCGACTCCAACTCCTGCGCCAGCTTTACGAAGTATTCTTCATTGTGAACCGGGCTGATAGTGTAACTGATGGCCGCTTCACACACGCCGCCGTATTTGCGCACGCTTTTCATGGCCTGCTCCAAATTGCGCACGTCGTTTAGGGCGTCAAATATGCGCACCACATCGATACCGTTTTCAATGGATTTACGGCAAAAAGCATCCACCACGTCGTCGGCGTAATGCTTGTAGCCCAATATGTTTTGCCCTCTAAGCAGCATTTGCAGCTTGGTGCGGGGCAGAGCTTTTTTCAGCTGCCGCAGGCGTTCCCATGGGTCTTCGTTCAAAAAGCGCATACAGCAGTCGAAGGTGGCGCCGCCCCAGCATTCCAAAGACCAGTATCCGATATCGTCCAAAATTTCGCAGGCGGGCAGCATATCATCCAGCCGCATGCGGGTGGCCGCCTGTGACTGATGGGCGTCGCGCAGTATGGTATCGGTAATGGCTACGGGGGTTAAAACATTATCCGGCATAATGAAAACTCCTTATAAAAACAGTGCCAGCAACACACCGGCGGCGATGGCGGAACCGATGACTCCCGCCACATTGGGCCCCATGGCGTGCATCAGCAGGAAATTATTCGGGTTGGCTTTTTGGCCTTCCGCCTGCGATACGCGCGCCGCCATGGGCACGGCTGACACCCCGGCGGAGCCGATAAGCGGATTAATCTTGTTCTTCAGGAACAGGTTCATGAACTTAGCCAGCAGCACTCCGCCGGCGGTACCCAAACCGAAGGCCACCACTCCCATAACCAGTATCTTGATGGTGGACCAGGTAAGAAATGCTTCCGCCGTAGCGGTGGCTCCCACCGATATGCCCAAGAAGATGGTGACGATATTGATAAGCTCGTTTTGCGCCGTCTTGTTCAACCGCTCCACTACCCCGCTCTCGCGGAACAGGTTGCCCAGCATCAGGCAGCCCACCAGCGGAGTGGCGGTCGGCACCAGCAGCGCCACCGCCAGGGTGACCATGATGGGAAAAATTATTTTTTCGCGCTTGGAAACATGCCGCAATGGCTTCATTACGATTTCGCGCTCACGCTGCGTGGTCAGCGCGCGCATGATGGGGGGCTGGATGACCGGCACCAGCGCCATATATGAATAGGCGGCCACCGCGATGGGGCCCAGCAGGTGCGGCGCCAGTTGGGTGGTCACAAAAATAGCGGTGGGACCGTCGGCCCCGCCGATAATGCCGATAGAACCGGCTTCCGCGCCGGTAAAGCCCAGATATGTAGCGGCCACATAGGTCATGAAAATGCCGATTTGAGCGGCCGCGCCCAGCAGCATACTCTTGGGATTGGCCAGTAGCGGGCCAAAATCGGTCATGGCCCCGATGCCGAGGAATATCAGGCAGGGATAGATGCCCAGTTTTACCCCCAGATATAGATAATCCAGCAAGCCGGGAGTTACGCCTCCCGCGCCGCCAAACAGATCCCAGTGAATATGGCCGTCGGCAAACAGCACCTCGTTAAACATGAGCGCTCCGGGGATATTGGTCAGCATCATGCCAAACGCAATGGGCAGCAAAAGCATGGGCTCAAAGCGCTTCACGATGGCCAGATAAGCCAGCACCAGCGATATGATTATCATCACCAGCGCGCCCCAATTATCGGCCAGTTGGCTGAAACCGGTCTGGGTCAAAAAATTAAGTACAGCTTCCACCTGTCAACCTCCGAAACTACTCAATGACACACAGCAGGTCTTCGAAATCCACCGAAGCTCCCTTGGAAACGTTTATCGAAGCAATGCGCCCGTCGCGAGGAGCGGCGATCTCATTTTCCATCTTCATGGCTTCCATTATGAACAGCACCTTGCCCTTGGTCACCGCGTCGCCCTTTGATACCTTGATATCCAAAATGGTGCCGGGCAAGGGGCTCAGTATTTTTTCCCCGCTCCAGTGTGACGCCGCCGGCTCAGGCGCTATCTGCAAACTGGCCGCGGCCTCGTCGATAAGCTCTATGACCACCTCATAATCCGTTCCATTTACGTTCACCCTATATTTTTTCATCCGCAAACACCTCTTTTGCTTAAATGTTATAGACGCCGAAACGACAAAATCCTGATGGCGCCGACTTCCACTCCCAGTTCCTCGGCGATGACCGCCGACACCGCCGCTACCGTTTCCTGGCGGTTCGGTATCTCGGCCGCCATATCCTGTAGCAGCAAATCCTCCTCGGCCCGCCGCTGTTCAAGCGCCTCCGAGCATTGCACCAGATAGCTTAAAATCTTGCACATCAGTACTAAAA
>JAUNBV010000124.1 GCA_030526885.1 Syntrophomonadaceae bacterium | reverse complement strand
TTAGGCCTCGCCGATCGCTCTAGGCCCCGCCCATCGTGCTTTACCGGGCTGACGGATCCCTTTTTTTAAACCCTTTGGATAAAAAAATAAAAAATAATTTACCCCTCTTATATTTTTTAGAGAAATGTTCAGAAGGCCATGTTTTAATGGTAGGCAGAAGACATGAAATCAAGTGACGAAAGGAGGGATCCAGTTTCATTGCTTAAAGAAACTGGGAATGTATGGCGGAATACTTATCACCAGGAGTCTATGTAGAAGAGTACGAATCCGGTGGAAAGCCCATGGAAGGCGTGGGCACCAGTACGGCCGGATTTGTGGGTCTGGCTGAAAGAGGGCCGGTGGAAGGCGTACCCCAACTGGTAACCAATTTTGCCGATTTCAAACGGAAATACGGCGGCTACCTGTCGGAAAACGAGTTTGGCGAGTATCGTTTTCTGGCCTACGCGGTGGAGCATTTTTTCATCAACGGCGGTTCGCGCGCGTTTATCGCCCGTGTAGCCCCGGGTGATGCCAAAAACGCAGTCGGCGCGGTCCCGGCCGGAGAGGAGGAGGGCATCCTCAAGCTGGAAGCCAAAAACCCCGGCCTGTGGGGCAATAACATCCGCGTGGTCATCACCCCGGCCAGCAAGGTAAAAACTCAGATTTTAGAGGTGGTCGAAGCCCCGGGCGGCAAGCAGTACCGGGTCAAGAGTTCGGTAGGCTTCAATGTCGGCGACGTGGTAGCTTTCACGGACCGCAAAACGGTGCAGTACAACAAGGTCACCAAGAGCCAGGACAATTTCATCGAGTTTGAGGATGATTTTGAAAGCAATGTGGTGGATAAAAACCTTTTGCCCACCAAGGTCATCACTACCTGCGAATTCAATGTGGAGGTCAAATATGATGACCTGGTAGAGATGTATGAAAACTGTTCCTTTAATAAGGCGGCTTTCAATTTTGTAGAGAAGAAGCTGGCCAAATCCGATTTGATTTCGGTGGCTTTTGTGGGCGAGGACGACGAAGATATCGACGCTCCCTTCAATCTGCTGGCCGGCGGCGAGGAAGCGGGGATAATTGCGGCGGCTCTGGACGGCGGTTCCAACGGTGCGGCGGCCAGCCTGTCCGCCAGCGATTTCGTGGGCGTGGACAATGGACCCGGCAAGCGTACCGGCATCCAGGCGTTTGTCGATAACGGAGCCGTTTCCATCATGGCGGTGCCGGGCGTTACCGACCCCAATGTCCAGCTTATGCTGGTGGCGCATTGCGAAAACCTGGCCAGCCGCTTCGCGGTGCTCGATCTCCCGCGGGAGAGCAAGAAAATTGACGACGTGATGGCGCATCGCGATATCTTTGATTCCAATTACGCTGCGCTGTATCATCCCTGGCTGGAGATATTCGATCCGCTGGATAAGAAAAATATCATGATCCCGCCTTCCGGTTCGGTCATCGGCATCTATGCCCGCAGCGACAACAGCCGCGGCGTGCACAAGGCGCCCGCCAACGAAGTGGTACGGGCCTGCGTGGGCTTGGATTGCCAGTATAACAAGGGCGAGCAGGATATCCTGAACCCCAAGGGCGTAAACCTGATCCGCGTATTCCCCGGACAGGGCATCCGGGTATGGGGCGCGCGCACCGCTACCAGCGACCCCAGTTGGAAGTATGTAAACGTACGCCGCCTCTTCATCTTCATCGAGGAAACCATCAAGGCCAATACGAATTGGGTAGGGTTTGAACCCAATGATGAAATGCTGTGGGTACGGGTAAAGAGAACTATCGATGTATTCCTGACCGGTTTATGGAGAGCGGGCAGCCTGGCTGGTGCTACAAAAGAGGAAGCCTTCTTTGTGGATGTAGGCAGAACTACCATGAGTCAGGACGATATCGACAACGGTCGCCTGATCTGCCTGATCGGCGTTGCGCCGGTGAAGCCCGCTGAATTCGTGATCTTCCGCCTGACGCAGAAGACCAGCGAGGGCGAGTAGGCGGACTGCTTACGAATATAATTGAAAGGAGTGCATCAGTAAATGGCTGAATATCCCTATGGAAGATATAGATATAAGCTGGAGATCGATGGCCTGGAGGCCGGGGGCTTTTCCGAAGTGACCGGGTTTGACGCTTCCATCGATGTCATTGAATACCGCGAAGGCGATATGGTACAGACGCCGATGAAGGTGCCGGGACTGAAAAAATACGGCAACATCACTCTGAAAAAGGGCCTGACTGATTCTATGGTGCTGTACGAATGGCTGATTTCCGGGGTGGAAGGTCCGGTGGACCGCAAGACCATCACCCTGACCGCGTTGGATGAGTCGGGTGAGGCTACCGCTTCCTGGCAGATCATCCAGGCTTGGCCGATGAAGTATACCGCTCCGGATTTCAGCGCGACTTCTTCGGAGATCGCCATTGAGAGCATCGAAATCGCGCACGAGGGTACTACCCGCGTAAGCTAGTAAAATAGCCATATTTTGTCTTGCCGCTGAGGCGCCGCCGTTGGGTGGCGCCTCGGGGGCATACTCGCGTTTTAAGACCGATACGCGGTTTTAACGAAAAACGGCGATAATTAAAGGGGGAAATTCAAGGATGGTTTTACAGACGGAATTCAGTTTTACCTTGCCCCGCGGCTATGTGGACAACACCGGCATGGTACATAAGGAAGGCGTGATGCGCCTTGCTACCGCCGCCGATGAGATACTGCCTTTGCGTGACCCGCGGGTGCAGCAGAATCCCGGTTATCTGACCGTTATCCTGCTGGCGCGGGTCATAACCCGGCTGGGTTCGATGCCGGCGGTGGATACCAAGGTAATCGAAAACTTATACACCATGGATCTGGCCTATCTGCAAGACCTATATCAACGCATCAATGCGATGGAAGAACCGTCGTACCGGGGGATTTGCCCTCATTGCGGAGAGGAATTGGACGTACCGATAAATTTTCTGGGCGCCGGAGAATAGAGTGCTATCCCGGCGATAAGCTCACTGAGGAGATAGCTTTTCTCGCCTATTATTTACATTGGTCACACGATGAGTTGATGACCCTGTCTCACCGTGACCGCATCAAATGGTGCAACGAGGTATCGCGCATCAACAGCCGGCTTAATAATGAGCCCCAAAACATTTTTGCCGGTTTCTAACTTAGGGATTTTACGCGCTCGGAGGTATGGATATGGCAGAAGACAACGCTACCCTTTTAAAGTCGAAACGCGAGTCCCTGCTGCCCAATCATCGTTTTGATGTGTGGTTTGGTAATGACCTGTGCATAGGTTTTTCCCAGGTCAGCAACCTATCGGATCATATGGAACAGGATGTTATTGTAGAAGGCGGCAGAAATAATGCCGTGCACGTTTTTACCAAACCATCGCAACAGCCCGATACCACCACTTTTGAGCACGGCATGGTCACCAAAGGGGTTAAAGCCGATCAGCTTAACCTGAAAGTGGGCGACCGCCTGGCGGTCAATGTCACCATAACCGTGCTGGAGCCGGATATGATCAAAGAGGCGCGCACTTTTTTCTTTGAAAACGGCGTGGTGGTAAAATGGGAACTCGGCGGGTTGGACGCGAAATCCGGCGAGGTTTTGATCGAGCGCCTGGAGATCGCGCATGGCGGGTTGCAGGAGTATAAATGATTTTGGGGGTAGACCATGATAGTGCCGCTGTCACCGTTCAGCCGCAGTATTATAATGCTGGATCAGGAATTCTGGCAACGCATCATGGCGCGCAACGCCGCCATGACGGACTGGTCATACCCGGCGGCGGAGCTGATATTTCTTGACCCGGAAACCGGCCGACCCATGGCGGCTTTGCCCTCGCCGAGGGTAGAAGCGCCGCCGCAGCCGCTCAATGTGATGCTGAACTGGCAGCTTTTTATCAATTATTATCGGCAGGAAACCAAAAATGACACCCTGCGCTTTACGCTGTTAAATAACGTCCTAAACAGCTACAGCGCTCAGGTGAAGAGCATAGAACGGGTGTACCGCGAGCGGTTTGTGCGCCGGTTTTCACTGTATCCCGCCGACCGCGCGGGGCAGGGCCGACACATACCGCCAAGCAATGAAGCTGCCGGAGATGCCCAGTCCCGCAGGCACGGTGCGGAATCAGAACCATCGCCGCGCTTAAGGCAATGGCCTGATATTGCCTCCCGGGCGGGAACATGGACGGAAACCCACAGAACCGACGAGAGCCGCCATTATTTTGAGCCGCGCCCCATGCTGCGCGCGCCTGTGGGGACAAGCGTGACATATGGGCAATACCTGGCAAGCAGCGTAGTTCTTAGACAAAACACTTTCACCGCCCAGGCGGCGGCGCAAGTATGGCCCCGCCGGGGAAGGCTTCGTAATGAAGCGCTGGAACGCATGCTGCCGGGGATACATGCCGTGCAGGAGTTTAACCGCAAGCTGCGGGTGGATTACCGCTGGCGCGATATCACCGCTTTCCGGTGGCCGGCGGCGATTAACCGCGCCGGGATGAGCGAGGGTGATCCCAGCTCCGGCATGGCGGCAACCGATTTACCCGTGGCCGGGGAGCGGGGCGCCATTTCGCTCGGCAGCGGGGCAACCCTCATGTGGCCCCAGACCGTGTTTCGCGCCGCGCCGGATGCAGAGTTCACCCCCGAGACCATACTGGCCGGACAGGGGGAGTTGCGCACTGAGTTGCACTCGCGGCTGGATTCCGAATTGCGGCTGATGGAACGGCAAACAGCTACTCTACGCAAGGAATCGCGCTTTACCAAGATTTATCTGGAACGCACCCTGCGGGAACTTATATTTGAACGCCGTGACGCCGTAAGGGCCGCCCAAAGCTTGCTGGCCCAGGCCCAGCGCCGGATGCTTTCCCCGGGGAAAAGCCCGGAGACCGGCGGGCGTGATATTATTGCCGAACGCGCGGTGGACCGGGATAGCTTTAGCCGCCTCTCGGCGGAGCTTCGGGCGCGTCCCCCCGGCGAGTGGAGCGCCGAGCCGTATGCCGCGCCTTTGGCCGCCGTGCAAGCCCGGTATCAAGCGCCTGCCGGGGACGGCGTCCGCGTGGCCCAGCCTCGCGATAAGGCCCTTGACCGCATATTGCCGGGCATTTACGCCCTGCGGGAGCTCAACGCCAAAGCATTTGCCCCCATACGCGTGCGGCCCATCACCTGGGGATATGGGACGCTCGGAGAGCAAACCAGCCCCCATGAAGAGGCTTTGGGCCGGGGGCAGGATGAAATAACCGCCATGCAAAATGATGCCGCAGCCCTACGCCGGGCGGACGCAGTTATGCCGTCATACCGGGAGGCCATTACCGACATCATATTCCGCGCGGAGGAGGCCGCCCTTCAAGCGCCGGCCATTTCCTCCCTGACCGGCGAGCCGCGAGCGCTGCGCACAGAACGGCATGAACTGCGGCAGCAACAGGAGTTGCAGGATTTGCGGGAGCAACAAGAACGGCGTGAA
>JAUNBV010000003.1 GCA_030526885.1 Syntrophomonadaceae bacterium | reverse complement strand
AGTATCAGAGCGAACTGGAGGGTATCGTGCGGACAATTGTCGAGACTCCCAACCTGAAGGAGTACTTTGAGCATTTGTTGATACCCGTCAAGGACAAAAAAGAAGTGGCCCAGAAGATTTTTGCTTCCGGCGTATCCCAAGCTACAATGAATTTCCTCTGTCTGATCATCGACAAGAGGAGAGACGCATATCTGGAAGTGATTTGTGAGTCGTTCGTGGGAATGGCCGATGAAGCAAGAGGAATCAGGAAAGCTGAATTATTTGCCGCGTTCGAAGTGCCCGCGGCAGAAGTGGAACAACTGGCCCAGAAACTGTCCGCAGCTTCCGGCAAGCAGGTTCAGTTACAACTTAAGGTCGATCCGGCTCTCCTGGGAGGAGTTAAGATCCGCATCGGAGATCAGATTATTGACAGCACGGTTGCCAAAAAACTCGAAATGCTCAAAAGAGAGCTTAATCAAGCAAAGATAAGTTAATGCGATAGGGGTGAACAGGGAAATGAGTATTAGACCTGAAGAGATTAGCGCAATATTGAAGGAACAGATTGAGCGCTACCAGTCCGAGGTCGAAGTCAGCAATGTAGGTTCAGTTATCTACGTCGGTGACGGTATTGCCCGCGTCTATGGATTGCAGGGTGCAATGGCCGGCGAATTGCTGGAGTTCACCGGAGGAACCTTCGGCATGGTTCTCAACTTGGAAGAAGACAATGTCGGTGCGGTTCTATTGGGTGATTATCAGCACATTAAAGAAGGCGACGTCGTAAAGGCTACCGGAAGAATTATGGAGGTTCCTGTTGGAAACGCCATGCTGGGCCGCGTCGTCAACACCCTGGGTCAGCCGCTGGACGGCAAGGGCCCGATTGTTACCGATAAGTTCCGCCCGATTGAAAAGGTGGCGCATGGTGTTGTAACCAGAGCCCCGGTTAATGTACCGATGCAGACCGGCCTGAAGGCCATCGACTCCATGGTGCCGATCGGACGCGGACAGCGCGAGCTGATTATCGGAGACCGCCAGGTTGGTAAAACGGCAATCGCGATTGATGCCATCATCAACCAGCGCGATAAAAAAGACATGATTTGTATTTATGTCGGTATCGGACAGAAACAGTCCACCATCGCCGGCATCGCCAGCAAACTGGAAGAAATGGGCTGCATGGACTACACCATCATCGTTGCCGCCACCGCTTCCGTGCCCGCTCCGCTGATTTACCTGGCTCCGTATGCCGGGGTTGCCATGGCGGAAGAGTACATGGAGACCGAGGGCAAAGACGTTCTTATCATTTATGACGATCTGTCCAAGCACGCGGTGGCTTACCGCGAAATGTCACTGTTGCTCCGCCGTCCTCCCGGACGTGAAGCATATCCCGGTGACGTATTCTATCTGCACTCCCGCCTGCTGGAGCGCGCATGTAAACTGAATGATGAGATGGGCGGCGGTTCCATTACCGCGTTACCGATTATCGAAACCCAGGCCGGTGACGTATCCGCTTATATCCCGACCAACGTTATCTCCATCACCGACGGCCAGATTTATCTGGAATCCGACTTATTCAACGCCGGTCAGCGTCCCGCTATCAACGCCGGACTGTCAGTCAGCCGAGTCGGTGGTTCCGCTCAGACCAAGGCTATGAAATCGGTCGCCGGCCAGCTTCGTCTGGACTTGGCCCAGTATCGTGAGCTGGCAGCTTTCGCGCAGTTCGGCTCCGACTTGGACAAAGCCACCATGGCCCGCCTCACCCGTGGTGAGCGCGTGACCGAGGTGCTGAAACAGGGACAGTATGTACCGATGTCAATGGAAGATCAGGTCGTTATCATCTACTGCGGCGTAAAAGGCTTCCTGGATGACCTGCCCAACGACAAAGTGGGCGCCTTTGAAGAAGACTTCCTCAAGTTCATGCACAGCGCTTACGCCGAGGTCTTAAAGACTATCCGCGAGGTAGGCAAGATGGATGACGCGACGGAGAGCAAGCTGGTCCAGGCCATTGAAGAATTTAAATCCACATTTTCGGTTTAGGTGGTGAAGTAGATGGCAGGAGCAGGAGTAAGGGATTTTAAAAGAAGAATTCGGAGTGTCAAGAATACCCAGCAGATTACCAAGGCCATGAAAATGGTAGCTGCCGCAAAACTGCGCCGTGCCCAGGAAAAAGCGGAAGCCTCGCGGCCGTATACCGAATCTCTGAAGGAAACACTGGCAAGGCTTGACTCTTCGGCTACCGAGGAAAGGCTGCCGTTGCTGGAGGTCAGAGAAGAGGTCCGGAAAGTTGCTTATGTGGTAGTGACTGCCGATAAGGGTCTTTGCGGAGGGTATAACACCAATATCATCCGTCTGGCAAGCGATACTATCGCCGGCGATGAGCGCAATGTCGAGACCGCCATCATAGCGGTAGGGCGCAAAGCGCGTGACTTTTTCCGCAAGCGTTCCGGCCTGGAAGCAGAGTTTGTCGCTTTGGGCGACAATATAAGCTATACGGACGCCAAGGAAATAGTAGACTATATTATCAATGCTTATGAGATAGAAGAATACGATGAGGTCTATCTGATTTATTCCAAGTTTATCAATGCGATCAGGCAGCTTCCCACCGTGGAAAAATTACTGCCGGTCGAGCCGCCGGCCAGCGATGAGGCCTTGGCCGATGTCAGCATCAAGTACATCTATGAACCTGATGCGGACGCCATTTTACTCAATTTGTTGCCGCGGTACGTAGGCAGTCAGGTTTACCACGCCTTGTTGGAAGGCAAGGCCAGCGAGTTTGGAGCCAGAATGACCGCCATGGGCAATGCTACCGAGAATGCCAAAGAAATCATCGAAAACCTGACCCTGAAGATGAATAAAGTTCGACAGGCAGCGATCACCGATGAGATACTGGATATCGTGGGCGGCGCTGAAGCTCTCAATAAGTAAGGAGGAAAGTAGAGGATGGCGAATGTAACACATGTAGAGGTAACACAGGATATCGGCGCCGTTGTCGATATTCGCTTTAAGCCCGGCGAGTTACCGGATCTGATGAACGCTATTACCATTAAATCTACTGAGCAGGATACCCCTGTAGCAGTAGACATCGATGTCACCCTGGAGGCGATGCAGCATCTGGGCAATGACACCGTTCGTTGCGTGGCCTTACAGCCCACCGAAGGTATAAGCCGTGGTATGAAATCCACCAATACCGGGGCATCTATCAGAATCCCGGTAGGTGAAGGTTGTTTGGGCAGAATCATTAATGTTTTGGGTCAGCCCGTTGATGAAGCCGGTCCCGTGGACGCGGCCGATCATTGGGAAATCCATCGTAAGCCCCCGGCCCTGGTAGACCAGTTGCCGGCTAATGAATTGCTGGAAACCGGCATCAAGGTTGCCGACCTGATTTGTCCTTATGCTAAGGGCGGTAAAATTGGTCTGTTCGGCGGCGCCGGTGTTGGCAAAACCGTTATCATCCAGGAGCTCATCCGCAACATCGCTTACGAGCACGGCGGATATTCCGTGTTCACCGGCGTTGGTGAGCGCACCCGTGAAGGTAACGATCTATGGGGTGAAATGGTCGAGTCCGGCGTTATCGACAAATGCGCCTTGATTTTCGGACAGATGAACGAACCCCCCGGAGCCCGTCTGCGCGTGGGCCTTACTGGTCTGACCGTTGCGGAGTACTTCCGCGATGTGCAGGGCCAGGACGTGCTGATATTTATTGATAACATCTTCCGTTTCGCCCAGGCCGGTAACGAAGTGTCGGCTCTGCTGGGCCGCATGCCGTCCGCCGTTGGTTACCAGCCCACGCTGGCCACCGACATCGGTCTGCTGCAGGAACGCATCACCACCACCCGGACCGGTTCCATCACCTCGGCGCAGGCCGTTTACGTCCCCGCCGATGACTTGACCGACCCGGCGCCGGCCACTACCTTCGCCCATCTGGATGCCACCACGGTTCTTTCCCGTGCCATCTCGGAAATGGGCATTTACCCGGCCGTGGATCCGCTGGATTCCACCAGCCGTATCCTGGATCCTCAAATCCTGGGCAGCAAGCATTATACCACCGCCCGCGGCGTACAGGCCATCCTGCAGCGCCAGAAGGAATTGCAGGACATCATCGCCATTTTGGGTATGGACGAACTGTCCGACGAGGATAAGCTGACCGTGGCTCGCGCCCGTAAAATTCAGCGCTTCCTGTCCCAGCCCTTCCACGTGGCGGAGCAGTTTACCGGTTCGCCCGGAATCTATGTACCGGTCGGCGAAACAGTTGAATCCTTCTATCAGGTATTGGAAGGCCGTCACGACCTTCTGTCCGAGGATTCGTTCTTCATGGTCGGTAACATCGACACGGCATTGGCAAAAGCGAAGAGATTGGAGGGGTAGTCTATGGCAGACAACACCTTCGCCCTTGAAGTCATTACGCCCGAAAAAATATTGTTTAGGGATGAAGCTCAATTTGCGGTGGTGCCGGAAATCACCGGTGAGCTGGGCGTATTGAAGAACCATGCCCCCGTGCTGGCGGCCTTAAAGACCGGAGTACTGCGCTATACCGATACCGGGGGCACAGTGCATAAGATGGCGGTCAACGGCGGGTTTATGGAAGTAGTCTATAATGAGGTCAAAGTGCTGACCGAAACTGCGGAACGCGCGGAAGATATCGACGTGGCACGCGCCATGGCTGCCCGCGATAGAGCGATGCAGCGCTTACAGGCCAGGGATGACGGCGTCAATGTCACGCGTGCTGAGGCCGCGTTACAGCGCTCCATCAGCCGTTTGAAGGCTGCCGGAAAATACCAGCAATAACAACTAACCGCCGGGAAGCCGAAGGGATAAGTATCCCTTCGGCTTCGTATGCGGTCAGCAGTGAGGAAAGGCTTGTTCCCGCTGCATAGCGGAAACATTATGCCAGGGCAAACACAGCAATTCGCCGCAGCCTGCCTTCCATACCTGCTTCATCCTGATGAAATCGGGGGAGCAATGCCATGGATAAGGCCGCAATTATCAAGGTCTTCGTAATAGCGGTGCTGTGTTTTTACCTGTTCAAGGGCGTGTTAGCGTTGCTTATGAATCAGGCGCTGATTCGTATGGAAAAAAAAGGCAAGGCAATTGAGGCCAAAAACAAAAAAGCGATGGAAGAATACCGCAAGACCAGGGGATGGTAGGCCGGTATTCAGTTTGATGCGAGGTGCTTAAGCATGCGGGAGCAATTTCTTATCCTTATAGTTATAGTACTCGTACTCAGTTTGAGTTTTGTTGCCGCTATCTGGTGGCAGACGGTTCGTTTTGAAAAGAAAGCCATCATTGCCCGCGACCGTCAGGAGAAAGAAAAAATACGGCTTAAAAAGAAGATTATGGCAGAGAAACAGGCGGAGCGCAAAGCTCGGGCGGCGGAGGCCCAAGCCAAAGCGGAAGCGGAAGCCCGGGCGGCAGCCGAGCAGATAACTCAGCCGCCCGCCGAAGAAAACCCGGACAATCAGCCCGACGGTGCCGAAGCATAGAGCCGTCCGGGTCTAATATTTGAAAAGCAGGCTGCAGCTGATATCCCGCAAGGATTGTTTACTGCAGCTTTATTGTATATGGGCGCATGGTATATAATTGACCTGCGCAACGGGGGCCGGGCGACCTGGGCCAAAGACCAAGGCGCTTAAGGCACTTGTTGGGCCATGGCGGCCCTCGGTTCGGCGGAGTCGGGCGATATCATGCTGCCGGGTAACAACGACGCGCTGATTAACCCGGCCAATTTGGCCATGGAGAGCGGGAAAAATACGGTAACCGGCGCGGCATACAGCCGGGACGGAATCGTTTGGCAGGCCAGTCCGGTCTGTGCCGCCTAACCGCTTCCACCCCATATGCCTTCTATCAGCGCATCAAAGCAACGGGTAGCGCGTTTGCTTCAGCGGCATCGCCTTCCGCATCATTTACTACTGACGCGGCGCCTGATCCCGGGGACGGAGCTCCGGGCGGTGGGGCGGTATATGACGGCAAAACCCCAACCATTGCTTTTATCACCGGTCATTTTTCGTTGTATCTGGTAGCGTATGAACGGCCCGCCGCATGAGTTGGTTTAGAGTAAGCGCGTACCGCGTTTTTATAAAATCCCGTTTAAAATTTTTAAACGGGATTTTTTTGCGCGGGTCATACAGGCATAATTTTGTGCAGCAACGGCAACAATCAACTATGGGAGGCAAATGCTGCCAGGGGGGAACAATTTGTATCCGGCGGCTTAATATGGCCGGTATTTGCAGCGTGCGCACGGCGCACAATACCTTGTAGAAAAAGCGTGAAAGGTAAGATAAGGCCAGTGGAAATGATCGTCAACGGGCCCTGCAAATTGCAGGGCGAAATTGAAATATCGACGTCAAAAAATGCCATCCTCCCCATTCTGGTGGCGGGCATTTTGAGCGACGAGCCCATAAAGCTGTATCGGGTCCCGGCTATCAGCGATGTGTTTATCATTCAGGAAATCATTGCCGCTCTGGGAATGGCTTCCGAGCGCAAGGATGATACCCTGTTTTTCAGCGGAAGGCTCAATTCGTTTAGCCCGCCGTTTGAGCTGGTGCGTCAGATGCGGGCCTCTTTCCTGCTCATGGGCCCCATTCTGGCGCGCTGTGGAGAGGTGCGCATATCCCTGCCCGGAGGCTGCGCTATTGGCAACCGTCCCATCGACCTGCATTTAAAGGGACTGGCGGCGCTGGGAGCGGAAATCGAATTGGAGGCCGGAAACATAGTGGCGCGCAGCAAGCGCTTGCAGGGGCGACATATTTATTTGGACTATCCCTCGGTAGGGGCTACGGAGAATCTGATGATGGCAGCGGCGGTGGCCGAGGGGGTGAGCCATATCGAAAACGCGGCCCTGGAGCCGGAAATCGTGGATTTGGCCAGCTTTATCAATAAAATGGGGGGGCGCATTTTTGGCGCCGGCACCAATGTGATAAGGGTGGAGGGGGTGGAAAAGCTGCACGGGGCCGAATATACCCCTATCCCCGATCGCATCGAGGCCGGCACCTATATGACCGCCATTGCGGCCAGCGGCGGCGAGGGGCTGATCCGCAATGTGATACCCGAACATGTCAAGGCGGTCAGCGCCAAGCTGATCGAGAGCGGAGCGCGGGTCAGCGAAGGGGCGCGGGAAATCCATATTGCGCGCCGCCGCAATATCCGGCCCTTATACATCAAGACCCTGCCCTATCCCGGCTTTCCCACCGATATGCAGGCGCAGATGATGGCCTACCTCAGCCGGGGCAGCGGCACCAGCATCATCAGTGAATCGGTGTTTGAAAATCGCTTCATGCATGTGCAGGAGCTTCAGCGCATGGGAGCCGATATCCGTACCGAAGGGCGCACCGCCGTTATTCGCGGAGTGAAACATTTGAGCCCGGCAACGGTGCGCGCCAGCGATCTGCGGGCGGGAGCGGCGCTGGTAATCGCCGGCCTTACCGGCAACGGTGAAACCGTGATTCAGGAGAGCGAGCATATCGACCGCGGTTATGAAAACATGGTGGAAAAAATGTATGCCTTGGGCGCGGATATCAGAAGAGAGTGAGCGGCAAAACAAAGAATAGTTATATTTATTCACTTCCGGCACGAAAAACAGTATAATTGACAAAACACGCATTTATCAATCAAGAAAAGAGGTCATTTTCGTGACGGCAGGACAACAACGGTTCATTGAGGCCTTCGACCCGGAACGCTTCCGCCGCGAGGCGTACGGCATAGTCGATGTAATCGCCGCGCATTTACAGCGCTGCGTAGACGGTACCGACAAAAAGGTGTTGCCCGCTCCCGGGCCCGAGGAGGTATATCAGGCCTGGCACAGCGATTTTGCCTCCCAGGCGGATTTTGCCCTGCAGGCCTTTATGGAGCGGGTTATCGAAAACTCCAATCACTTGCACCATCCGAAATATATGGGCCATCAAGTATCGTCCCCCCTGCCGGAGGCGGCGCTGGCCGATTTTGTTTCTTCATTTTTGAACAACGGCAGCGTGGTCTATGAAATGGGGCCGGTGGCGGCGGCGATGGAGAAAATCTGTGTGGAGTGGATGGCGGGCCAGATAGGTTACGGCCCCGAGGCCGACGGGGTGCTCACTTCCGGCGGCACGCTGGGCAATCTCACCGCCCTGTTGGCTGCGCGCCAGGCGCAGGCGCGGTATGACATATGGAACGAAGGCTTGCGCGAACACGGCCCCATGGCGGTGCTGGTATCGGAGCAGGCTCATTATAGCGTAAAGCGCGCGGTACAGGTAATGGGGCTGGGCGAGGCGGGAGCTATTCTAGTCCCCTCCGACGCAGAGTGCCGCATGGACATAGCGGCGCTGCGCGAGAGCTACGCAACGGCCAGCGCCCAGGGCATCCATGTGCTGGCGGTGGTGGCCTGCGCCTGCTCCACGGCTACCGGCTCCTATGATGACCTGGAGAGCATCGCCGATTTCTGCGAGGAAAAAGGCCTGTGGATGCATGTGGACGGCGCTCACGGCGCTTCGGCGCTGCTGTCGGATAAGTATAAGCACTACCTGAAAGGCATCCAGCGCGCCGACTCGGTGGTGTGGGACGCGCATAAGATGATGATGATGCCCACCCTGGTTACAGGCGTCATTTATAAAAAAGGCCAACACTCATATGAAACCTTTTCCCAGAAAGCCTCCTACATCCTGTCCCGTGACCACAACTGGGGCGATATGGGGCTGCGCACGGCGGAATGCTCCAAGGATATGATGGCATTGAAGCTCTATACCGCGCTGAAAATGCGGGGGCGCGAGTTTTTCGGAGCCTACATCGACTATGTGTATGACCTGACCCGCCGTTTTGCGGAATACTTGAAAGCCAGCGGCGACTTTGAGCTGGCGGTGATGCCGGACGGCAATATCATATGTTTTCGCTATATCGGCAAGCAGGGCGATTTAAACGAGATTCAGGAAAGCATTAGGCGTAAGCTGGCCGCGAGCGAGGAGTATTATATTGTCAAGACCACATTAAATGATAAATTATATCTGCGTTGCACGGTTATAAATCCGCTTACCGGCTGGGATGACCTGGTGGGATTGGCTGAGCGCGTAAGACAATATGCTTGAGGGAGAGGAGCGGAGTTATGAGCGCCAAGAGAAAATCGGGCAAAAATATTCCCGGGGCCAAAGCCGCGCCGCCGGCGGACAAAGCGCAACCGGCTGGCACAGCCGCGGACATCAAGAAGCAGGGCCAGGAGTCAGCCGGCAGTGAGATCAGCCGCCGCACGATATATTTTATGATGCTGGGTTTCGCTGCGCTGGTACTGCTGGTGGCCATGATCGTTGCGGCCGATAACCGGAAGGATTGGACCGCTTCCATCAACCATTACAGCCTAGCGCAGGTGCAGATCGGCGAGGGTGATTACGCTAAAGGCCTGGAAACCCTGCAAGGCCTGAGCGAAAGCTATCAGGCCAGTTCCTCGGCCCAGCTGCTTATGGGGACCTGTTACGCCGGAATGGCAGAGGAGGCCAAAGCGGCGGAACAAACGCAGGAAGCGCAGGCGGACATGCAGTTGGCAGCCCAGCATCTTGACCGCGCCCGCGCCGCAAACTTCCAGCTGGTGCAAAGCCAAGGGTATGTAAACGGCTACGGCAAGATAATGCTGGAGCTGGGGCGTTACGAAGTGGCGCAGCAATATTTTCTGCAAAGCGTGGCGCTCAATACCTATCCGGAGCTGACCGAATTTGCCCAGGAGAATATAGAGACCATAAAAACGCTGACCGAGGGAGGAACAGCCAATGAGTAAGCGCAAGGCCAAACAGCGGCGGGAGCAGCAAAAAATATTGGACCGGCAAAACAACGAGACCCTGTGCTGGCGGCTGCTCTTGGCGATTTTACTGCTAGTCCCGCTGATACTGGGCCTGGCCCAATTCGAGTTCTTTTCCCCCACCATGGTGGGCTCCGTCAATGACAGCGGCGAAAAGGCGGAGGTGTTCGTTACATATAAGTGGTATGTGCTAATGGGCCTGTCGTTTTTACTGCTGCTGGCCTATAGCTGGCGGCTGCTGAGGCTAAAGGAAGATGTGCGCCCCTCCTATGCCAATCTTCCGCTGCTGCTGTTCACGGCGTGCCTGTTGCTGTCCCTGCTGTTTGCCCCCTATAAGCAGATAGCCCTGTTCGGCATGCACGACATGCGGGAGGGCGCCAGCACCTGGTTGTGCTACCTGCTGATATTTTTCGTGGCCCTGCAGAGCGATTTGCCCGCCAGGCTGGAAAAATGGCTGCTTATCGTGCTGGGCGTGCTGGTGGGCATCAACGCGGTGATGGGAGCTTTGCTGTTCTACGGCATCAACATCATGGAGCATTCCTGGGTGGCCAATATCATAATGTTCGGCCAGGCGGGACAGTTCAGCAGCTCGGGGGAGATATTCGGCACCATGACCAACCCCAATTATTTAAGCCCGCTGGGAGCTTGTATGGGCATATTCTTCATGGTTTACGGTATGATGACAGACCGCTGGTGGAAAGCGGGCTTGGCTGGCCTGGCGGCGGTGCTGTCCTTTAGCGTATTGCTTACCTCGCTGTCCGGCAGCGGCTTTGTCAGCTTCACCGCGGCGGCGGTTATCGCCCTGCCGGTGGCATTGTGGCTGGCCCGCAATAAAATACAGGCAGGGGTCAGCGCGGTAGCGGTACTGGCGCTATGCGCGCTGCTGATGGTAACCTACGCCGGTCATAACCCGCGCATTTACAGCGAAAGCTTCGGTTTTTATCAATTGATTTGGGGACAACTGCAGACCCAGGAAGCACAGGCGGCGGAGGAAACGTTGCCGCCCACGGATGAGGGCCAAGCCGCTGCCAACAGCGCTCCGGAAGCAGTCGGTCCCGCTGTGCCTTATGCCATGTCCGACACCATCATCGACCCCGAGTTGCTGCCGGTTAAGTCCACCCCCACCTTTGGCAGCAACCGCGGCTACATTTGGAGGACCAGTTGGCAGCTTTCGCTGGATAAACCACTGTTGGGGCACGGGTTGGATACCCTGGCGTTTTACTTTCCCTACGGCAGCCAGCATCACTATGCCAATATGGGCAACGTAGTGGCCAGCAAGCCGCATAACATGTATTTGGGGGTATCCTTTGGCCTGGGCCTGCCGGCCCTGCTGATATTGCTGGTGATGCTCGGCCTCATCATGTGGAGGGAACGCCCGCAGGCTGCCCGCAGCCGCGACGCCCTGCCCGCGGCCCTGTGGTGCGCCATAGTATGCTTTCTGGGGCAGTTTTTAGTCAACGATTCCTCGCTGGGAACGTCGGTCCCGTTTTGGCTCATGCTGGGCCTATTGATATCGGAGGGCAGAAAGGCTAAGGCCAACATACAGTAAAAAGCCCCGATATGGTGCGGACCGCGGCTTTGCCGGGCAGCTTACCAATTGATTACCGCCAATTCCGTGCCCGGATAGTAGTGGGACAGTATTTCGCGATAGCCGGCGCCGGCTTGGCCCATATCACCGGCGCCGTGCTGGCACAGGCCCGCGCCGTGGCCGTAGCCTTGGGTTTGGATTTCTATGCGCCCGCCGTCGCGCAGCACGGTAATCATAGTGGAGGGCAACTCCAGACGGCGGCGAAGCTCCGCGCCGGAAAATTCGGCGTCGCCTACCCGGACGCGCCGCGCGCCTCCGCTGTCGACTTATTCCCTCACCCAGACCCGCCGGGAAACGTCGGCGGGCACCTCCAGCAGCCGGCCCAGTTCCGAAGCGTTGAAAGCCGTTGTTTGGCGGTAATCGCGGCAGGCATCGCCGGGGCAGCGCACGGAGCGCAGATAGGGCACGCTTTCACCGCCCCATACCTCGGCCGCGGCTGCGGTTTGCCCTCCGCAGCTGGCGTGGTACACGGTATCGGCCAGGGTTTTCTTATACAGCAATATTTCTCCCCGGGTAGCGGCCACGGCTTGAGTTGCCAGCGCCAGCAATTCCTCGTCCACCTCCGGATTGCGCGCCTGATAATCCATCAGGCTCACATACGACTGACACTCCTGCACATCGTCCGATAAGTCTGCCCCACCGGGGAAATCCCGTGCTGCGGTCATACCGCGCAGAGCATAAGTGCGCGCACATACCGCCTGCGCCTTCAAGGCTTCCCCGCCGAACAACAGCGGCATTTCCGCCATCACCACCCCCAAGACATAATCCTCCAACGCCAATGCCGTTACTTCCCCGCTCTGGTGGCGGTAAAGCGTCACCTGCGGTTCTGCGGCGGGAGCGGACCGGGGAATGATGCTTTCCTCAGGCTCCGGCATGGAAGCCAGGCGCAGCAGCGCCAGCGCCGCCGCCAGCGCCAACAGCGCCGGGATGAGCGCGCCGCTCCTGTAGCGCCTTGGTTTTTTGATAAATATGTTCATACAGAAAAATATAAAAGCGGGGGTGAAAATAGACCACCCCACCGGTGATGGGCGTAAAAAAGCGAACCAGCGCGGCCTTGGGGATGGCAAGCTGGTTCGCGCATAAGGTTATTACAGGGTGGGCGCAACTTCAGGGCGCGGGTAACGTACTGCGCTTATCCCACGGAACCGGACATCTGCTCCGGAACGCTTTCCTTGCAATACAGGATTATGAGCCAAATCAAGCCGATGATAGGGATGAGGCCCACCAAAATGAACCAACCGCTCTTGCCGATATCGTGCAGGCGGCGTATACCCAGCGCCAGGCCGGGAATCAGTATTGCCAGCGAGTACAGCGTGTACAGGAACTTCAAACCGGGGATTATGGCTATGATAATACCGAGGACAAGGCAGACGATGACGTTACCCAATACCGCCCACCAAAAATCGGGCCGGTTGGTTCGGTCGGAAAAATTGACGTAGTTCATGAACATCTTAAGGTAAGCTTGGAGTATGGTATCAAACATCTAACTCGCCTCCTATGTTTTTTTACACCTCAGGTGAGCTTTTTTATAAATCGAAAAACTCCCCTTAGGCCCTGCTTTTCCCGAAAACATATCACATGCCATTGGTGTCAAGTTGATATCCCTTGTCGGGTACTATGGCAATAAGGCCCGCGCAATCCGCATATTATATTTAAATACGCTTCAATAGCGGGCCTTATTCGGTGTATTAGTATTCCAAAGCTTATGCCAGGCCGAAGGCATCCTCGGGGATGTCGATGGCGCTGGTGTCGTAATTCTCGAACAGATCCTTGGCAATCTTAATCTGCGGAACGATGTTCATCAGATAGAAGCGGGTGCTGGCGATTTTACCCTTGTAGAACTTGGCGTCATAGTGGTCTTCGCCCACTTCGGCCAGTTTCTTGGCGGCTAGGATACCCTGATCCAGCAGCAGCTTGCCGCAGTACATCATGGAGGCGGCGTGCAGGATGCGAGTGGAATACAGAGGCAGTAACTGCATCTTGCCTTCCTGGAAATAACCCTTCAGCGTCATCATGATGCTGCCGAAAGCGCCCATGCCTTCTTCCAGTGCGGCGAATTCCTTGGCGAAGTCGGGATTGGCTTCCTTATTGGTGGCGATAAAGGTCCCCACTTCTGTCAGCCACTTCATAAAGGGTTTGCCCTTCTTCATCATGAACTTACGTCCTACCAGGTCCATGGACTGGATATAGTTGGTGCCTTCCCAGATGGAAAAGATTTTGCAGTCACGGGCCAGTTGCGCTACCGGGTATTCCTCAATAAAGCCGTAGCCGCCGTAAGTCTGGATGGCTTCGCCGATCATCGGCCACGCCATATCGGTTACATAGGCTTTACACATCGGGTTGTTGATGTTGAACATATCCTCGGCAGCTTCCTTTTCTTCCGGATCGTCCGCTATCTGGCTCATATCTACATAGTAGTAGGTTTGCAGCAGCAGGGCGCGGCAGGCTTCGGAAACGGCTTTTTGCATGAGCAGCATGCGGCGGACATCTTCGTGCTCAATGATGCGCACGCGGGGGCCCTTGGGGTCGGTCATCTTCTGGCCCTGAACGCGCTCCCGGGTATATTCCAGGGCGCAATAATAAGCTTCGGTCATAACGCCCTGAGCCAGCAGGCCGGTGTTGAGGCGTTCTTCGTTCATCATGTGGAACATCTGGCTCATGCCGGCGGCTTTGCCTTCTTCATTGGGGGGGGCGCCCAGGATGTAGCCGAAGCAGTTGTTGTTTTCGCCAAAGGCCAGGCTGCAGGTAGCCGAACCCTTCATGCCCATTTTATGCTCGATACCGGTAGTGGACACGTCGTTATTGGCGCCCATGGTGCCGTCGTCGTTGACCCAGATTTTCGGTACTACGAACAGGGAAAGGCCGGCGGTGCCTTCGCGGGCGCCTTCTACGCGGGCCAGTACCATGTGAATAAAGTTTTCACATATGTCATGGTCACCGGCGGTGATAAACAGTTTGTTGCCCTTGATCTTATACAAGCCGGGAGTATCGGTAGCAAACGCTTTGGTGGCGCAAGCGCCAACGTCGGAGCCGGCGCCCGGCTCGGTCAGGTTCATAGTGCCGGCCCAGGAGCCTTCGAACATCTTGGGCAGGAATTTTTGTTTGAGATAGTCGTTGCCATAGAACTGGATGAGACCGGCGGCGCCGGCGGAAAGTCCCCAGTAAGTGGTGATGGCGGGAGATCCGGCGATCAGGATCTCGCCCAGCGCGCCCCACAGTACCCAAGGCAGAGCGCCTTCGCTTTCGCGGTCGGCCACGCTGGTACCCAGGCCCGCTTCGGTACATACGGCATAAGCGTTTTTGAAAGAATCGGGAGTTATGACGTTGCCATCTACATATTTACAGCCGATTTCATCGGCGTCGCCGTTGGCGGGAGCCATAACGTCCTTGGCAATGTTGTAGGCTACGTCCAGATAGGAGTCGATGTCATCTTTGGAATAGTAACCGGCATAAGCTTTCTGTGCAAACAGTTTGTCGATGTCCAACCATTCCTTCAGGACAAATTTGTGGTCTCTCAGATCGAACTTAAAATTATTGGCTGGCATGGTATTCCCCCTTAACAAAAAATTTTAAAGTGCGCCGAACTCGAATCCGTTTGCTGCCTAGTTCATCCCCCTTCTTATATTTTTGACCGTCTCCATACAATCCGACGCATTGGACAGCGTAGCAACTCCTTATATTGTATACCATTTGCCGCCGCACACAAAGAGCTTTTCTTATCTTTTTGAAGAAAAATAAAAAAAGCCCCTGCATTCCGGTCAAGATAATGTGAAAGCGTGGCCGCGCTGAAAGCGGGCCACACCCGAGGGGGTATATAACGGCACAAAATATTGCAGCCCAAGCAACAGCTTAAGCCGGATCAGTCTTCTTTGGTGGGGATGTCAAAATCAGCGTCACCGAAACGGTTGACGTTGTATTCGCTGTTTATGATTTCTGCGCCGTTGTTTTTAACCGCTGAGATAGTCCCAGCACGTATGGACTCCAAAAATTTGGCCATGGTCTCTTCTTTTTCGATGAACAGGCTGAAATACGCATCGAAGTAATACTTTTCCTTCTCATCGGGTACGGTGGCATTGTGCTTTTCGGTGAAAATTTTAAACTCCTGAACATAAAGATGGGGGCTTTTTAGTATGTTCACAGGCACGTCGGTCAATAAACTCCGATTAGCTACCAACCCTTTGTAATGCATCTCGATATGGTACATTGGAAAACCTCCCGTTAATAAATTGAATATTTTATTTTCCACTACCACTATTTTAGCCGTTTATCACGAATAGTGCAACAGTTGAAGGATAAATTTTTAAAACCGGTAAAAATCGAGTTATAAAAGAGATTATTGCTCCCCTAGAGAAAAAAATACTTAAAAATAGCTGGCCGCAGGCAGGAATGAGCGATATAATAAGCGAAGTATACATGTGAATTTGGACACGTGCGCGCAGAGCGACAATATACGAAGGGAGGCTCATCCATGTCGGATCATCATGCTGACCATGCGACCGGAGGCGACCAGGGAGTTTCGGTGGTATATACTATTGCAGGTTTTCTGTTCGGAGCCATTATCGTCGGCACTTATCTGTTTATCATGAAATTCCTGTTGATGGGATAAACGCCCGGCCCCAATCCGGATATTAAAGGCGCAGGCTTAATATAGGAGTGCAAAGTGTACGCTCTTGATTTGGTCTGCGTCTTTTTACTGCGGCGGTAGCGGCTACCCGCCGGGTGAGGGCTTGGCGCCCCACTGAACAAAACAAGGAGATTGTTTATTATGAAAACCCATGACCGCCTTTCCCCGGGATTCTTTATCCTCAGCCTGGCTTTCATTACCTGTCTGTTGATAACCAATGTAGTGGCCGGGCGCCTTATTGCACTGGGCAGCTTTACCCTGACCGGCGACCTTTTCTTTTTTCCCCTCACCTATATTTTGGGCGACGTTCTCACCGAAGTTTACGGTTTTCGCCGCACCCGCCTAACTATCTGGGCGGGTTTGGCCGCCAATATTTTTATGGCTGCGGTTTTTATGCTGCTGCTGCGCACCCCAACCCCCGAATTCTTCGACGGCAACGCGGCATATGTGCTGGTGCTGGGTACTACGGCGCGTATCGTATTGGCTTCCTCCGCGGCTTACTTTTTGGGTGAGTTTGTCAATTCCGTGGTGCTGTCGAGGCTGAAGCTCATCACGCAAGGGCGGTGGCTGTGGCTGCGCACCATCGCCTCCAGTATAGTTGGGCAGGCTGTGGATACCATAACGTTTATGACCATTGCTTTTATCGGCGTATACCAGCCATCGGCCCTGATACCGATGATTTTGGTGCAATACGGCTTTAAGCTGGGCTATGAGGTGTTGGCTACCCCCTTTACCTGCTGGCTCGCGGTGCGCATGAAACGCTATGAAGGGGAGGACCATTTCGACTATGGAGTCAAATACAACCCCTTCACCCTTAAATAACGTTAAAGATATAGGCATGATATCCTTTGCTATCCGGGCAGGGTTGTGCAATAATAAGCGCAAGCAGGAAAACATGATATATGAGGAGTAGGGGCATTATGGAACAGATACAAGTGCGATTCAAAAAACTGGTTCCCTGGGCGCAGTTGCCAGCATACGATACCCACGGGGCCGCCGGCTGCGACATCAGCGTGGCGTTACAGGAAGACCTCACCCTGTACCCTAATGAAGTGAGAAGCGTACCCGCCGGCTTCGCCATCATGATTCCGCCGGGCTATGAGGCTCAGATCCGCAGCCGAGCGGGCATGGCCCGCAAGGGTATCGTGGTGGCTAATGCGCCGGGTACGGTGGACTGTGAGAATACCGGGGAATTACATGTGCTGCTGTTGAATGTGAGCGACAAACCCATCCGCATACTGCCCGGTCAGAAAGTGGCGCAGATGGTGTTTGCTTCGGTGGTACGAGCATCCTTTACCGAGGAATCCTAGGTTTAAGGAAAGCGGGAAGCGGTCGTTGTTGAGTCGTTATTATTAGGAGCCTGACCGATGGGAACAAAAGGAAAGAAAAACCGATTATTGCCGCGCAGCCTGGTCAAGAATCTGAGCGAGGATATCGGCCTTTTTATGGAAAACAAGCCGTTTGGCTGGTTGCAGGCGCTGGAGCTTTTTGATCAGACTCCCATGGAAATGAGGGGGCTTTTGCTGGAAGAACTGTCCGCCTATCACAGCCGGGCGGTGTTGGACTTCTTTAGCCTGTTGAAGCTGGAGTACGGGTCTGAGTTGGAGGAAGTGCTGGACCGCCTGATGCGAAAATTTGCCATGGTGGGCCTGGAACCCGGCCCGCTGGTGGAGCCTTTGCCCTTTTACGGCGCATATGCTTGCTGCACGCGCCACAGCGGGGATGTCTGTGTGGACGTAGCCTGGTGGCTGGGCAACGGCAGGGTAAAAGTGGACAGCATGCTGCTGTGTTTTCACGGCGACGGGCTGGGCAGCGTACTGCCCATGGAGCAGTCGGTCACCCGCTTCAACCGTGACCGCACCGCTGTGGGTGAAATGATTCCGGTTAGCCTGGAAGAAGTCTGCGTCATGGTAAAGGATGCCTATGCCTGCAATCAGCGTTTTGTCACCCGTCCCGCCCTGGGCCGGTTCATATATCAAAAATATCTTGATCATGCCGAAGAAATCAGTCCCGAAGACAAACGGCGGCTGCTGCGCCGCCTGTCCATCAGCCTCACCCCCCGCCAGTTGGTAAATAGCTTGTTTCGCGCCATCCGCGGTCAGGACGAGCCGTTTATAGACGCTTTGCTGACCCCAAACTGTGACTGGAGCCGATGCCCTAATCTGCGGCCGGAGCAACATGCCGACGGTTCGGTCACTTTGCTGGAGGGCCGGGTGGAAGCGGCGCAGGGCACGCTTAAGCAAATGGAGGTCACCGCTTGCGCTTTGAGCCTGCACGAAGACATGTTGTGCCGCACCCAACTCCGCTATACCCTGATATATGAGCACGGCTTGTGGTATATCGACGCGGTGGAGGAGACCGGCCACGAATATATTGACGAGATCCATAGCGACAATCCGCTTAATGTCAAAGTATACTGCAAGGTGTATTCCATCCTGGATATCGACGACTTATTCGACATCATCGACGGAATCGAAAATATTCGGCAGATGGAGGAATTGCCTTACGGGGTTCATCTGCGCATTGAAGAAAACGACGATGATTTTAATTTCGGCATGCAGCTCATGTCCGGCGTTTTTGCCGATCTGGTAGTCAATGCGGACGAATTCGTGGTCATGTCGCCGGATGCGGAAATAGCGGAGGGCATAAAAAACTTTTTGCACGTCCACTGCGAGGGGATGCTGCAATTATGCGGTGACTACGAAGTGGCGTTAAGCGCGGTCCATGATTATCTGAACGGCAAATATATTTATTTTGAAGAGATGTTTTCCGCCGAGGACGGGCAGCAGCTGTATGAGGACGGGCTGTGTCTCATAAGCACCCGGTATTTCGTGCGCGATCGGGCGGAAGTGGTGCGACGCCTGCACGAAATGGGCTGTGTACTCATACTGGAGAGGGACGACTGTCAGGTGTATTACCAGCTCGACCAGCGCCAGGGCCAGTCCGCCATGTTGGCGGAGTATATCCTGTGGCCTTCGTGGATGACGCTTTCCGCCTTCGGCGATCAGGATCTGCAAAAAATCCGTTGCGGGTTTGAGAAAGATATGTTTTCCGCCATCGAATTTGACGGCATAGAGATACGCGAGGACGGCATATTTGATATATTGAGCTCCGAAGTGCGCCGCGAGCATCCCCAGTTGGAGCAGCGCCTGAAGGAAATATATCTGAACAAATGGTACTTTTCCCGCCTGGGCGTACTAAGCGGCATGAGTCCGTCGGAAGCCTGCCAGACCGAAGAAGGCACCCGGCTGCTGTGGGCTATGTTTCAAAAGATCAAGCAACGCGATAAGCGCGCCTACCTGAACGGCGAAAGGACTTATCTCGACCTCAAGGACTACATGCGCCGCACGGATATGCGAAAATAGCTTCCGCAATGCTTGCGCCTATCCGGTTAATATACTTAGGGCGGTATTGGCTTGAACCCTTTACCGCCGTTCACCTCACCCGCCTACGTTGGCTTTCTTGAAAAACCATATAACCCCGCTGATTGACCATCACCCGGAGCGCTAAAAAACCAAGGTATTTTTTAAAATATTTTGTTGACAGCCTTAAAGTCTTTAAATATACTTAATAATTACTACCAAGCGGGATAATTAAAGACTTACAGGCGATGAAGGGAACAAACCGACGGAAGCGGTCTGATTACAGAGAGCCGGGGGAGCTGGAAACCGGTGTCAGATGCCGTGGGGACATCGTCCCGGAGCTGCCCCCTGAAAGAGCTTTGGCTTTAGTAGGGACGGTCGGACGCGGCGCGTTCGTTAACATAACTGTCACAGCCATTTTACAATACTTGAGCGGTCACGGTTTTTTAAACTGTGGCAAACAGGGTGGTACCGCGGGAAATTACTCTCGTCCCTGACCGGGATGGGGGTTTTTTGTATTCTTAGATTTCAAGTGTTTTGAACCGTACCATGGCCTTGCGGCCGAAAAGCGGATACTTTTAAGGAGGGAAAGCGAGCATATGCGTAGTGATTTAGTAAAGCTGGGAGTGGAGAAAGCGCCTCACCGCGCGCTATTCAGAGCACTGGGCCTGACCGATGAGGAGTTGGCGCGTCCGCTCATCGGTATTGTCAACTCTAAAAATGAAATCATTCCGGGGCATATCAATCTGGATAAGATTGCGGAAGCGGTAAAGGCCGGGGTGAGGCTAGCCGGCGGCACTCCTTTTGAGTTTCAGACCATTGGGGTGTGCGACGGCATATCCATGAATCATATCGGCATGAAGTATTCGCTGGGCAGCCGTGAAATCATCGCCGATTCCATTGAAATAATGGCTACGGCGCATGCTTTTGACGCATTGGTGTTCATCCCTAACTGCGACAAGATCGTGCCGGGGATGCTGATGGCGGCGGCGCGGTTAAACCTGCCGGCAATTTTCGTGAGCGGCGGCCCCATGCTGGCAGGGCGCGCTCCCAATGGCAGCGGCGCCAGCCTTACCCAAGTATTTGAGGCGGTGGGAGCCGTTGCCGCCGGGCGTATGAGCGCGGCGGAACTGGCCGAGCTGGAGGACAGCGCCTGCCCTTCCTGTGGCTCCTGCTCCGGTATGTTTACCGCCAATTCCATGAACTGCGTCACCGAGGCGCTGGGCATGGGCCTGCCTGGCAACGGCAGCATCCCGGCGGTATTTTCCGACCGTATCCGGTTGGCCAAGCAAACCGGGATTAAGATAATGGAACTGTTCGAGCGAGATATAAAGCCGCTGGATATCATGACCCCGGCTGCTTTTCGCAATGCGGTGTGTCTGGATATGGCCATCGGCTGCTCTACCAATACCGTGCTGCATCTGTTGGCGGTGGCGCATGAGGCCAACGTGGACTTACAACTGGATATGTTTAATGAGATGAACGCCATTACGCCCCATCTGTGCAAGCTGAGTCCTGCCGGACCGGCGCACATGGAGGATTTCTGGAGAGCCGGCGGCATTCAGGCGTTGCTGGCGGAGGTGGATAAGCTGGGCCTGATTGATAAGCATTGCCTGACCGTGACCGGCCAAACGGTAGGGGAAAACATTGCCGGGGTACGGGTAAAGGATACGGCGGTCATCCGCCCAGTGGAGGAGCCTTTTAGCCCTACCGGCGGCTTGGCGGTGCTGTTTGGCAATCTCGCCCCGGAGGGCGCGGTGGTCAAAAAGGGCGCGGTAGCGCCGGAGATGATGCGCCATCAGGGCCCGGCCAGAGTGTTTGATTCCGAGGAGGAATCGGTAAAGGCCATCCTGGGCGGGGAGATCAAGCCCGGCGACGTTATCGTCATTCGCTACGAGGGCCCCCGCGGCGGTCCGGGCATGAGGGAAATGCTGACCCCCACCTCGGCCATCGCCGGCATGGGGCTGGACAAAGATGTGGCTCTCATCACCGACGGCCGGTTTTCGGGCGCCACCAGAGGCGCGTCGATTGGACATGTGTCGCCGGAAGCGGCGGCTGGCGGTTGTATCGCGCTGGTACAGGAGGGCGATACCATCGCCATCGACATTGAGGATAAGAAACTGGAGCTGAAGGTAGACGAGGATGTATTGGCGGAGCGCCAAAAGAATTGGAAGCTGCCGCCGCCCAATATAAATCACGGGTATATGAAACGCTACGCGGAAAAGGTACAGTCGGCCAGCACCGGCGCGGTTTTTGCCAAATAAGCGTGCGCGCGGCCGATGACACGGGGCGAAATAAACACGGAGGTGGATACGATGAGTATAATCAAGGGAGCGGAGGCATTGTTGATGTGCCTGGAGGCGGAAGGGGTCGATACCATATTCGGCTATCCGGGTGGGGTGGCCCTGCCCATCTATGACGCTCTGTTCAGCTCTAAAATCCGGCATATCCTGACCCGCCATGAACAGGGGGCCGCCCACGCCGCCGATGCCTATGCCCGCGCCAGCGGCAAGGTGGGGGTATGCCTGGCGACTTCCGGGCCGGGAGCCGCAAATCTGGTGACCGGCATTGCTACCGCCAATATGGATTCGGTACCGATGGTTGCCATTACCGCGCAAGTGACTACCTCCATGCTGGGCCGCGATGCATTTCAGGAAATCGATATCACCGGCGTCACCCTGCCGATTACCAAGCACAGCTATCTGCTGGAGAGGGCCGAGGACATCCCCCGGGTGATACATGAAGCCTTTCATATCGCCAAGACCAACCGGCCGGGTCCGGTGGTGGTGGATATACCCAAAGATGTGAGCGATCAATTGTTTGAATTTGAAGGGCCTTGTTGGGAAATGGACCTGCGTGGGTATCGGGTGATGAAGGGTTTTAACAGCGGACAGGTGGTAACGGCGGCCAAAATGATAAATGAAGCCGAGCGTCCTTTATTATATGTGGGAGGCGGGGTTATTTCCGCCGATGCATCCGACGAGGTGCGTCAGTTGTCCCACCGCCGCCAGATACCGGTTACCGCTACGCTGATGGGCAAGGGCGCGTTTCCGGAGCACCATCACTTATCCCTGGGCATGCCGGGTATGCACGGAACGCGTTACGCCAATTATGCCATCGGCGAGTGTGATGTGCTCATCGCGCTGGGAGTGCGGTTCGATGATCGCGTCACCGGCCGCATCGCCGGTTTTGCGCCGCGGGCCAAAATCATTCACGTAGATATCGACGCGGCCGAAATCGGCAAAAATGTGGCGGTAAATGTGCCTATCGTGGGCAATGTCAAGGAAGTGGTTGCAGCTTTGCTGGAGCGGGTGGAGGAAAAGCAGGAACTGACCGAGTGGCATGAAACCATTGAGCGTTGGAAGGATGAATACCCCTTGCGTTACGGCGCGTCGGGCGAGGGCAGGATTATGCCGCAGCATATCATCGAGTGCATCTCCGAGCTGACCGACGGCAATGCTATCATTACCACCGAGGTGGGTCAGCATCAGATGTGGGCGGCGCAATATTATAAATCTAAGCATCCCCGTACGTTTTTGAGCTCCAGCGGCATGGGCACGATGGGCTACGGCTTCCCGGCCGCCATTGGCGCTAAGGTAGCCCGCCCCGATCTGCCGGTAATCGACATCGCCGGGGACGGCAGCATTCAAATGAACATTCAGGAGTTGGGAACGGCGGTGGAGCAAAAACTACCGGTGATAGTGTGCATTCTGAACAACAAGTTCCTGGGCATGGTTCGCCAATGGCAATCCCTGTTTTACGGTGGGCGTTATTCGTATACCGATATTAGCAGCCAGCCCGATTTTGTCAAACTGGCGGAAGCCTATGGCGCGGTAGGAATGCGGGTCACGGACAGCAGCGAGGTAGAGCCGGCGCTCAAAGCGGCTCTGGCGGTAACCGACCGGCCCGTGTTTATCGATTTCGTTACCGAACGCGAGGCTAATGTGTATCCCATGGTGGCGCCGGGAGATTCCATCGCTAATATGTTCGGGGGTGATGATATATGAACAAATATACTCTGGCGGTGACGGTGGACAACCGTCCCGGCGTATTGACCCGGATAGCATCTTTGTTTCGCCGTCGCGGTTACAACATCGACAGCCTGTCGGTTGGAACCACGCATGATTCCAGCGTATCACGCATGACCATTGTCGTCGATGGGGACCGCAATGTGGTGGAACAGTTGACCAAGCAGTTATACAAACTGGTAGAGGTCATAAAGGTGGTGGAGGTGGACGCTGCCGAATCGGTGCAGCGGGAGTTGGCGCTTATCAAAATCAAAGCCGAGCCCGGAGACCGTGCCGATATCGCACAGATGGTAAACGTTTTCCGCGCCCGGGTGGTGGATATCAGCAAAAACACTCTCATCGTAGAGGTAACCGGCAATGCCCGAAAGATAGACGCCATTCAGGAGGCGCTGGCCCCCTTTGGCATTCTGGAAATGGTGCGCACCGGCCGGGTAGCCATACAGCGCGGCGGCAAGTAGGGATAAGTGATAGGCAAAGTTAGCAAAGAATAATTTCAGTTAGTAAGGGCGTTGGCGTCAGGCGAAAGGGTTTAGGGTAAACACTCCCCCTACCCTGGGGGTATGAACCCCTGATTCCTGGCTCCTGCCCCCTAAATAAAAGGAGGATGAACACAATGGCAGCAAAAATGTATTACGACGAGGATGCTAACCTGGATATCCTGAAGGGTAAGACCGTTGCCGTGATGGGCTTCGGCTCCCAGGGACATGCGCAGGCACAGAACCTGCATGAGAGCGGTGTCAAGGTAATCGTAGGCTTAAGAAAGCCGTTCGATGAAGCCACGCAGCAGGAATGGGATCGCGTTATCGCGGCCGGCATTGAACCGATGACCGTGGCCGAAGCGGCTGCTGCCGGAGATATCATTCAAATTTTATTGCCTGACGAGACGCAAGCCAAGGTTTACCGGGAAGAAATCAAGCCTCATCTTAAGGCCGGCAATACGCTGGGCTTTTCTCATGGCTTCAATATCCATTTCGGCCAGGTGGTGCCGCCACCCGATGTGAACGTATTTATGATCGCGCCCAAGGGCCCCGGCCATCTGGTGCGCCGTGAATATGAAAAGGGCGCAGGGGTTCCGGCGCTGGTGGCTATCGAGCAGGATTACAGCGGCAATACCATGGAAATGGCTCTGGCCTATGCCAAGGGGATAGGCGCCACTCGCGCCGGAGTGATTGAGACCACCTTTCAGGAGGAGACCGAGACCGACCTCTTCGGGGAACAATGCGTACTGTGCGGCGGGGTCACCGAGCTCATCAAGGTCGGCTTCGAGACCTTGGTGGAGGCCGGATATCAGCCGGAAATCGCCTATTTTGAGTGTATGCATGAGATGAAGCTTATTGTGGACCTGATGTATGAGGGCGGCATGAGCATGATGCGTTATTCCATCTCCGATACTGCGGACTGGGGAGATTATATTACCGGGCCCAAGATTATCGGCGAGGAATCCCGCGAGGCCATGTGGGAGGCGCTGAATGCGATTCAGGAAGGCGAATTCGCCAAGAACTGGCTGCTGGAAAATCAAGTGGGCCGTCCCCAGTTCAACGCTTTGCGCCGTCTGGGCCGCGAGCACATGATTGAGGAAGTAGGGGCTGAACTACGTTCCATGATGTCCTGGCTCAAGGACAGCAAGTAAGTTTGTCGATAATATAGGAACGGAGGGAACCGCTCATGTTTGACCGCAACAGGGTCTACCTGTTTGATACTACTCTGCGCGATGGAGAGCAGTCTCCCGGTGTGAGCCTCAATGTGGAGGAAAAGCTGGAGATAGCTCAACAGTTGGAGCTTTTGGGAGTAGATATAATAGAGGCCGGCTTTCCGGTAGCGTCTCCGGGGGATTTTAAGGCGGTACAGGCTATCGCACAAAAGGTGCGGGGCCCGGTAATCGCCGCGCTTACCCGCAGCATCCCGGCGGATATCGACCGCACCTGGGAAGCGATAAAGGGTGCGGAAACGCCGCGTATTCATGTGTTTCTGGCCAGTTCCGACATTCATCTGAAATACAAGCTTAAAATGAGCCGCGAGCAGATGCTGCAGCAAGCGGCGGCGATGGTGAAGTATGCGAAAAGGTATTGTGAGCAAGTAGAATTCTCGGCCGAGGACGCCTCGCGCACCGAGGTAGGGTTTCTGGCTCAGGTGACCACGGCGGTCATCGACGCGGGCGCTACGGTGGTGAACCTGCCCGATACCGTGGGCTATGGGCTGCCGGAGGAATTCGGGCAATTCATCGCCGAGGTCATGCGCCGCGTGCCTAATATGGATAAAGCCATCATCAGCACGCACTGCCACAACGATTTGGGGATGGCGGTAGCCAATTCGCTGGCCGCGGTAGGCGGCGGAGCGCGGCAGTTGGAGTGCGCGGTGAACGGCATCGGCGAACGGGCCGGCAATGCCTCGCTGGAGGAAATCGCCATGGCGCTGTACACGCGGCAAGGATATTACGGGCTCAACACCAACATTCGCTATCATGAAATAGCGCGCAGCAGTCGCCTGGTCAGCACCCTGACCGGTATGCCGGTGCAGCCCAATAAAGCCATCGTGGGGGCCAACGCTTTTTTGCACGAGTCCGGCATCCATCAGGACGGAGTGCTCAAGGAGCGCAGCACCTATGAGATTATGAACGCGGAACTCATCGGCCTGAGCCAGAAAAACTTGGTTTTAGGCAAGCATTCCGGTCGCCATGCGTTCAACGAGCGTTTGCTCGAATTGGGTTTTAAATTGAATGATGAAGATCTAAGTAAAGCGTTTGCCAGCTTTAAGGAGTTGGCTGACCGCAAGAAGGAAGTCAACGACGGGGATATCGAAGCTCTCATTAAGGATCAGGTCTGGGCGGTGCCGGAGCGCTATTCTTTGCAATATCTGCACACCAGCAGCGGCACCAGCGTAATTTCCACCGCCACCGTAGTGCTGACCATCGACGGCATGCAGTTTCAAAACGCCTCTACCGGCGCCGGACCGGTGGAAGCCGCCTGTCATGCGGTGGATCGCATCACCGATATCTACGGCAAGCTGGTACAGTATAAGCTTAACGCGGTAGGCAGCGGCAAGGACGCGCTGGGCGAAGTGTTGTCGCAGGTGAGTATCGGCGGCCGTATCTATAACGGGCGCGGCCTGAGCACCAATATCATAGAAGCCAGCGTGCGCTCTTATCTCAATGCCATCAATAAGTATTACTATGAGAAACAGCGGGCCAAGGAATAGACTGACGAGGAGGAAGCCAGAAGTGGGAATGACCATCAGTCAAAAGATACTGGCCGCACATGCCGGCCGGGAGGAAGTGCAGGCGGGTGAATTGCTCAATTGCCGTCTGGACGGAGTACTGGGCAATGACATCACCGCGCCGGTAGCCATCAGCGAATTCAGGCGTCTGCGCGCCGACCGAGTGTACGACCCGGAAAAGGTGATGCTGGTGCCCGACCATTTTACGCCCAATAAGGACATCAAATCGGCCGAGCAGAGCAAGATAATGCGGGATTTTGCCCGGGAATACGGGATAAAAAACTACTTTGAGATCGGCCGGATGGGTATCGAGCATTGCTTGCTGCCGGAACAGGGACTGGTGGCCCCGGGCGATCTGTTTATCGGCGCCGATTCCCATACCTGTACCTACGGCGCGTTGGGGGCCTTTGCCACCGGCGTGGGCTCCACCGATATGGCGGTGGGAATGGCTACCGGCGAAGCCTGGTTCAAGGTGCCGGAAAGCCTGAAATTCATCTATTACGGCGAGATGGCGCCCTGGGTGAGCGGCAAGGACCTCATCCTGCAGGCTATCGGCGATATCGGCGTGGACGGCGCCCGCTACATGTCGATGGAATTCTGCGGCGAGGCGATTGAAAAACTGTCCATGGACAACCGCTTCACCATGGCCAACATGGCCATCGAAGCCGGGGGCAAAAACGGCATTATCGCGCCCGACGACATCACGCGGCAATATGTGCAGGGCCGGGTCAAACGCGATTATACCTTGTATGCGTCCGATGCGGACGCGGAGTATGCCCGTACCTTGGAGTATGATGTGAGTAAGATGGAGCCACTGGTGGCTTTTCCCCATCTGCCGGAAAATACCCGCCGGGTATCGGAGGCGGGCGAGGTGCTGCTGGATCAGGTGGTAATCGGTTCCTGCACCAACGGGCGGCTGGAGGACCTCACCATCGCGGCCGGTTTGATGCAAGGACGAAAGGTGCATCCCGAGCTCCGGGTAATCATCATCCCCGGTACCAGCAGGATTTACCTGGACGCTCTGCGCCGGGGCTTAATCGAGATATTTGTGGAAGCCGGCGCTATCGTCAGCACCCCCACCTGCGGGCCCTGTCTGGGCGGCCATATGGGGATTTTAGCCAAGGGCGAAAAAGCCCTGGCCACCACCAATCGCAATTTTGTGGGGCGCATGGGTTCGCCGGAAAGCGAAGTCTATCTTTCCAGCCCGGCGGTAGCCGCCGCCAGCGCCATTACGGGGCGAATCACCGCTCCGTGGGAGATATAATGAGGAGGAAAATTTATGACTTTGACCGGCAAGGTATATAAATTTGGGCATGATGTGGATACCGACGCCATTATCCCCGCCCGCTACCTGAACAGTGCCGACCCCGCCGAGCTGGCGCGCCATTGCATGGAGGACGCAGACCCATCCTTTCCGGAGAAGGTGCAGGCCGGGGACATCATCGTGGCCGGCAAGAATTTCGGCTGCGGCAGTTCCCGGGAGCACGCTCCCATTGCCATCAAAGCCGCCGGGGTATCGTGTGTGGTGGCGCACTCCTTTGCCCGTATTTTTTATCGTAACGCCATAAATATCGGGCTTCCCATATTGGAATGTGCGCAGGCGGCGGAGGAAATAATGGAGGGCGACCGCCTGGAGGCCGAGTTGGAGAGCGGCCGCATCAGGAATGTGAGCAGCGGCAAGGAATACCGGGCCACCGCCTTTCCGCCCTTTATGCGCGATATCATGGACAAAGGCGGCCTCATCCCGTATGTGCAGAGCAAGCTTGAATAGGGCTTATCGCCCTTGACTTGCGCCTTGGGGGAATTGAAACATAAAACACAGAAGGAGTGCATCATGTTTAGAATCGCAGTATTGCCGGGGGACGGTATCGGCCGGGAGATCACGCCGCAGGCGGTGAAGGCCCTAAAAGCGGTGGGACAAAGGTTTGGCCATGGATTTGAATTCGAGGAAGCCCTGGTGGGAGGCGCGGCCTACGACGCCACCGGGCATCCGTTGCCGGCGGAAACGCTGGCTATGTGCTGCCGCTCCGACGCGGTGCTGCTGGGCGCTATCGGCGGCCCGCAGTATGACGAGCTGCCGGTTAATCTGCGCCCCGAAATCGGCGCTCTGCTGCCCCTACGCCGGGAGCTGGCGCTGTATGCCAACCTGCGCCCCTGTATCCTGTTTCCGGGTTTAAGCCACGCCTCCACCATTAAGGAAGAAGTGATAAGCGGGGTTGACGTAATGGTCATCCGTGAACTCACCGGGGGCATATATTTTGGGGAAAAGAGCCGCGGCGTCAATGCCGGGGGCGACGTTACCGCCACCGATGTGCTGACCTATTCGGTGGCCGAAATCGAGCGTATCGTTCGTTTTGCCTATGGCGTGGCCCTTAAACGGCGGCATAAATTATGCTCGGTGGATAAAGCCAATGTGCTGGAGAGCTCGCGCCTGTGGCGGGAAACGGTCACCCTCCTGGCGGCCCAATACCCGGAAGTAGAGACCAGCCATATGTATGTGGACAACTGCGCCATGCAGTTAATACGCGATCCCCGGCAGTTTGACGTCATCGTTACCGAGAACATGTTTGGCGATATATTGACCGATGAGGCGTCGATGCTGACCGGTTCCATCGGTATGCTGCCCTCCGCCTCCATCGGCGGTGAAGTGGGGCTGTACGAGCCCTCCCACGGCAGCGCGCCCGACATCGCCGGGCAGAATAAAGCCAATCCCTTGGCCACCATTCTTTCCGCGGCCATGCTGCTGCGCTATTCTTTTGATATGGAAACGGAGGCGCAGGCGATTGAAAACGCGGTGCATGAAGTGATGAAGCAAGGATACCGCACCCCTGACCTGGCGGAGCCGGGGATGAAAACCGTCGGAACGGCGGAGATGGGCGATTTGGTAGTGGCGCGCATTTTAGCGCCAGAGACAGGAGCGAGCACGTGAATACAAACGAACGGGGGAATTCACTTGGGGATTACGGGAAACGGATAAGCATTTATGACACCACCTTGCGCGATGGCTCACAGGGCGAAGGGATTTCCTTTTCGCTGGGGGACAAGCTAAAGATCGCGCAGAAACTGGACTATCTGGGAGTCGATTATATCGAAGGCGGCTGGCCGGGCAGCAATCCCAAGGACCTGGAGTTTTTCCGCGCCATTAAAGAGGTCCCGCTTCAAAACGCCCGTATAGCCGCCTTTAGCGCCACCCGCAAGCCCGGCGGCGCAGTGCAGCAGGACAGCAACATTCGCGCCCTGCTGGATTCCGGCGCCCGGGTAGTGACTATGGTGGGCAAAAGCTGGGACTTCCATGTGCTGCGCGCGTTGGAGACGACGCTGGAAGAAAACTTGAATATGATCAGGGACAGCATCCACTATCTCAAAAGCGAGGGGCGCCAAGTCTTTTTCGACGCGGAGCATTTCTTTGACGGTTACAAAAACAACCCCGAATATGCCATCAAAGTGATACAGGCCGCCGAGCAGGCCGGGGCGGACGCGGTGGTTTTGTGCGACACCAACGGCGGCACTATGCCCTGGGAAATCCACGACATCGTAAAGAGCGCGCAGAGCGCGTATTCGGCCCCGCTGGGCATTCACGTCCACAATGATTCCGGCTGTGCCGTCGCCAATAGCCTGATGGCGGTAACCGCCGGCTGTACACAGGTGCAGGGCACCATCAACAGTTACGGCGAGCGCTGCGGCAATGCCGACCTGTGCGCCATTATACCCAGTTTGGAGCTAAAGCTTAAACGCCCCTGCCTGCCGGCCGGCAATCTGAAGCGGCTCACCGAGGTGGCGCGCTTTATCGCAGAAACCGCCAACATGCCCAGCCCCAACAATCAACCCTTCGTAGGGCATGGCGCCTTTGCGCACAAGGGCGGCATCCATGTGAGCGCCCTGCTCAAGGATTCGCTGACCTATGAACATATCGACCCCGAAGAAGTGGGCAACCACCGGCGGGTGCTGGTCTCCGAGCTGTCCGGCCTGTCCAATCTGCTGTATAAAGCGCAGGAGCTGGGGCTGGACGTGAACAGCTACGATGCCGAGAGCCGCCGCATCATCCGCGACATCAAGGATTTGGAAAACCAGGGGTTCCAGTTTGAAGGGGCTGAAGCCTCATTGGAGCTTTTGCTGCGCAAAGCCTTCGGACAGCAGCAGGACCCCTTCCGGCTGGAGAACCTGAAAGTGATATTGGAGAAAAGGGAAAACGGGGTTATAAGCTCCGAAGCCATGATAAAGATTGCGGTGGGGGACAAGGTATTCCACACCGCCGCCGAGGGCAACGGCCCGGTGGACGCCATGGACCAAACCCTGCGCAAAGCGCTGGCGGAGGTTTACCCGGAGATCGAGTCCATGCACCTGTGCGACTTTAAGGTGCGCGTGTTAAACGGCGACGCAGGCACCGCGGCCAAGGTGCGCGTACTGGTGGAATCCACCGATTCGAAGGAGAAGTGGAGCACGGTAGGCGTATCCGAAAACATTATCGAAGCCAGCTATCAGGCGCTCGTTGACAGCATAAGCTATATACTGCGCAAAACCTGAGCGTTATAAAGGGCGGCATTCTTCGGCCAATGGGCACGGCATAATCCGCCAACAGATGGCGGCCATGATGTCCCGCTGCGCTAATCGGGACGCCGGCAGCGGTTAGCAGCGCCAGGGCCTGGGTATATCTAAGAAGCGCAAGTGTTTGCGCTTCTTTTTAGCGTCCAACTGCGGATAACTCCTTCTGCGGCAGGCCGTACCCGCGGTACAGCCGCATCAGGTTGGCGACGGTTGACTTCCCATAATCGACCTCAACCCGCAGCCATTTCCTTCACTGGCCGTGTCCCACTATAGCCTTGGCTTCGTAGAGGCGCTGGCCTACCTCGACGGCATTCATCAGTACCATGCGCTCGGTCTCGGTCCTGATTCCCCTGATTTCAGCCGCGATGAGTTCCTTGGTGCGCTCCACCCCCGGCGTGGCGGCGGCTCCGGCGGCAACCGCCGCCGCCATGGCTTGCCGGTTGTCAGTGACGGCGTTATAGATTTTCGTGTAAGCGGTTTCCTGTCCTGCAATTTTCCCTCCCGCGCTTTCTTGGCCATGTCATGTACCCCCTTGCCCGGTGCGGCTGTTAGGGTAGACTTTCTGACCCGTCCCGTGATACAATCATTAATGGTTATATCTGCTAATTCACCGGCATCAGCAGAGAAAACGGCTATGTATCAGAAGGTCTGATTTTTGATACAAAAAAACACGGTCGACGCAGATTGTCGGCGGAAAGGAGGACGCAGGCCAGCATAGGGCATAGTTTCCCGGCATTCCTGTTCTTGTGGCGAATAGAATGCCATTTGTTTCTATCAACCGAACATATTTTGAGTTAGGGAGGTA
>JAUNBV010000123.1 GCA_030526885.1 Syntrophomonadaceae bacterium | reverse complement strand
CCCGGTGCCTGCGGGAATGGGGCTAAAAAGCGCCGGCACTGACGCGGGGAAATGGGCATGAGAATTTTATAGCGAAGCTCTCCATTAAGGCGGCTTCGCTGATGTGGGGAACTTGATGCTTTTTGGCCCTCTACTCCGGCCGGCGCGGCGACACCTGTCCCGTGTCGGTTTTTTGTTTCAGCATTTTGGCGTCGGCGGTCTGGAATACGGCGTGTACCCCGACTCTTTGCACCGTATCGATATCGGCCACGGAATAGCCATATGCCATGGCCACTTTTATCTCCTTGTCCTTATTATGGGCGTCTATCACCGCGTACAACTCGTCTATGGATGCTCTTACCTCGTCCTCGGTTTTATTTTTGATCAGGATGGCAAATTCGTCCCCGCCGATGCGGAAGCACTCGCCTACGTGTTCAAAGGCCATGCGGATGCATTCGGACGATCTCCTGATGACCTCATCCCCCGCGGTGTGGCCCAGCGTGTCATTCACGATCTTGAGCCGGTTCAGGTCCAGCACGATGAAGCCCAGATGTTTTATACCGCTCAGGTTCATGGGCAATGCTTCCATGGTTTCATTAAAGGAGGCGCGGTTGGACATCTGGGTCATGGTATCTACATAGGCCATGCGCTGGTAAGACATCGCCCGCACGCTGGCATAGAACAACTCGAACCCGCGCCGCAGGGCGCCGATGCCCAGCAACAGCACGAAAAAGAATATGCCCGCCCCATAGTAGTCGGTAAACTGCTTATTGCCGTAACCGGCATAAAACCGCAGGAAAGCCAGAGACGCAAACGCCATCAACACCAGTACGCCCCAGATGGTTTCGCGCACTTCCGCGTTGTAGTGCTGGGACAATTCGACGAAGCACACCCGGAGTATGAGCACCATGGCCAACGCCATCAACACCTGCGCCACGACCAGGGTTTCCATCATTTCTTTGATATTGAGCACATACAGCAGCAATACGCCCAGGAAAATCAGCAGGTAAGCTACGCTGAAACCATTGAGCAATTTTTTGGAGCTGGTGGTTATCTCCTGTATATACAGCAATAACGGCATCGGTATCAGCCAGAACACTATCAAAGCCGTCATATAAGCCGCGGTTTTGCCCCCGAACAGCATTTGCATGATGCCGTTTACCGCCGGTATCCACAGCGAGGACAGCAGGATGAACAGGCCCAGATAAAGAAATGCGCGGGTGTTTACTTCGATACGCTTCCATATCAGGATCAGCGCCGAGAACACCAAAAACAGCCCCAGCAATATCCCGATAAAGGACATCAGCAAGGAAAATTTGAATTGCTCAAGATAGTGAAACACCAGCGCGCTTTTGGTGCCATAGTTGATGGTAAATACTTCGTTGGCCGGATTGCCGTAGGAAGAAGTGATCTCAAGAGTTATGCTCTCGCCCGCGCAATCGTGCGGGAGGTCGATACAGTTCCATACCACCCAGCCCAGCACATTGCCAAAGGGAGTGTGGTTGCCATAGCCGTATTCATAAACCTTTTCCCCGCCGATATAGGCGCGGATGGACTGATTATATGTTTCCACGCACAGCGTCATATCCCGCGTAAGATCTGCCGGAACGGTATTGGACAGGATAAGGGTATCATTTTCGTAATCAATGAGTTGGCCGGGCACCTTGAGCGGGGTTTGAGCGCTGCCGTCCAAATAGCTCCAGCCGCTGTTAAACTCGACCACCGGCTCGTTGTTAAAGGGCGTGAAGTCGGTCTCGGTGGCATAGGCGACATAAAAACCTATGGCCAGTGCGAAAAAGCTGGTTATTAAAAACAGCATGGGGATATGCGCTTTGCGCTCCTGCCCTTTATCTCGCGCCCTATAGCCCATTTAATCATTCCTCACTTCGGTTGATGATTTGTCTCCATTATAATCCAAAAAAACCCAACCGTCTATTAAAATGTCAAATATCCGCGCATGGTTCTGCTTTAAATTCCCATTGAAGCTTTCACCGCATATTATTGCGCGGCCCCTGCCGGGCATCGGGGGCGTAGCCGCGCAGGGAAGCGGGAGTCGATGTAGAATTATAATGCATGCGGGTGTAGGGTGTACTATAAGCAACCCCCCGCCGATACCTTTTGCATGAATGGGAGCCTCAGGGAAAGGAGAACGCCCATGATAACGAAACAGGCGATAAGGGAGAAAGCGTTGGCACTGGGTCTTGCCGATATTGGCTTTACCGGCCCCGAGCCGTTCACCGCGCATGAAAAAGAATTGGCGCGGCGCTTTGACGACTACGCGTGGACGCTTGACAAGAAGATAGCGCTGCGCGACGCCGTGGACCCCGCCACCGTATATCCCGCCGTCAAGAGCCTTATCGTGGTATTATCCGCCTATCACAGCCAGGCCTTTCCCCCCTCCATGCTGGGCAAATTCGGCCGCTGTTACATCAACGACGACCGGGTGGTCAGAGACGGCCTCAGCCGCCAAATCAAGGACCTGCGCGATTTTTTATGGGCCAACGGCGTGGACAGCAAAGTGGGCGTAGACGTGCCCAACCGTGCCGCCGCCGCCCGCGCCGGCGTAGGCACCTTCGGCAAGAACTGTATGCTTTACGCCAACCGCGTCATGCGCGGCAGTTCCTGGGTGCTCCCCACCGTATTATTGACCGACGCCGCGTTCGAGCCCGACCCGCCCACGGAAGAAGTGGGATGCCCCGACTGGTGCCGCAACGCCTGTATCGCCGCCTGTCCCACCGGCGCGTTAAAAGGCCCGCGCCATATCCGGCCCGCGCAATGCATATCGTATTTGAGCTATTATGGGGATGACATAACGCCGCTGGAGTATCGCGAACGCATGGGGATGTGGGTCTTTGGCTGCGACCGCTGTCAGACCGTATGCGTGCGCAACGACGCCTGGATGGCGCAGGAACTCACGCCCTATGAGCAGGCCGCCGCGCAGGCGCAATACTTCGACCTGGAATTCCTGCTCTTTATGAGCGAACAAGAGTATCAGGAAAAAGTCTGGCCCCGCATGTTCTACATCTCGCGCCGCGACATGTGGCACTGGAAGATGAACGTGGCCCGGGTGATGGGCAACAGCCGGGATGAGAGCTATGTACCGCTGTTGATCCGCGCTTACCACGAAAACGACGATGCGCGGGTATTGGGAATGATTGCCTGGGCCCTGGGCCGGCTGGGCGGCGATATGGCCCGGGCCGCGCTGACCCGATGGCGGGACAGCGCCCCCGCCCAGGTAAAACCCGAGATAGAACACGCGCTGGCGCAGTTTTAAGGGCGAAGTCAACAGGCCCCCTCATCCACCAGCGCGCCCACCGCCCGCCGTAGCCGGGGGTTTTAAGCCGTCTCCCTGTGAACGGTGAGCAGAAAGCAAAACGCCGCATGGCGTTTCCATGCGGCGCAAGCGCGTCATTTTCCGAAAAGATCGCTGTGCGTCCCCGTCCGGGTGAGCGTCAGCACGAGCACACCCTCGTCGATGCGGTAGACGAGCAGCCAATCCGGCTGGATGTGACATTCCCGGTGTCCCAACCAATTCCCGGTAAGCGCATGGTCTTTGCAGCCCTCCGGGAGCGCGTCGCCCAGCGCAAGCAGTTCGACCACCTTTTCCAGCAGCTCGATCTTCAAGCCCCGCTTGATTGCCAGCTTGTAATCCTTCTTGAAGCCCGTTGTGGGCTTGACGGTGTATTTTGTTTTTCTCATTTCCGCAGGTCGGTAAAAAGCTCGTCAAGGTCATCGTACCCCTTAACCGACGGGTCTTTCGCAATCCTTTCCGCTTCAAGCATGGCGGCAATCGTTTCCTTGTTCGGCAGATTGAGCGAAACATCGAACGGAAGCCCGCCCTCGCGGAGCGACTGGCGCACAAAGATATTGAACGCTGTCGTGAGATTCATGCCAAGCTCACTAAAAAGCGCATCGGCCTGTGCTTTCAAATCCGCGTCCATACGGATGCTGATGTTTGTGGTTGTACCAGCCATGAAATCATCCCCTTTCTACTGGCACTCTTATTGTATGCGAAACGCACGAAAAACACAACACATTGCACGAATAATTAACAATATGTTTTCCCGACTAAGGAGGAACGACCATGAACGGTGATCCTATCCCTGGGAGACAAGGATATGTCGAGATTAGAGCGAAACTACCTGCAAGTGGGAACGTACACGGATATGCTTTTCCCGCAGAAAGGCGTCCGCTTTATCGCGGTCAACTATGGCGGGACAGCGCCCCCGCCCAGGTAAAACCCGAGATCGAACACGCGCTGGCGCAGTTTTAAGGGCGAAGTCAACAGGCCCCCTCATCCACCAGCGCGCCCACCGCCCGCCGTAGCCGGGGTTTTTAAGCCGTAGACACACCCCCGACCAGCCGATACACGGCGTAATAAAAGAGTACGCCGGCAATGATCACGAGCACCACGCCGCCGAAAAGCATCTCCAACTTAGCTATAGCGACGAAAGCGCCGGCGGAGACCGGCCACTCAATTTTCGCGCAGCGCCGGCCGAGGCAGCGGCACATGTACAGGAGCAGGGTAAGGTTTAACAGGCCGATCAGCATCAGCAGCAGGACGATGCCGTAGGTTAGCAGCAGCCCGCCCGCACCGAGCAGCATATCCGGCTGTGCAATCCACTGCCCCCCAGCGCTTTCACCGCGCCGCCGATCTGTCCCGCGGTGGTAGCGGTATCGGCCAGGGGCAGCAGCGCCAGCAGGCTCAAGGCCCCGCCCGCCATATTCCAAATCACCGCCGCCAACAGGCGGGATTGGATAAAGTGATGTCGGCTGCCGGACGCCGCGCCGCCCGCGTGACCTGGCACCGCCACTGCGCGGTCCGTCGTCGCCGCTTCTTCACCGACCGGGGCGGTGGCGTCGAAACGCCGCGTGGTGACCACCAGCGTCATCAGCCAGAAAGCCGCGATCAGCGCCAGCGCCACTATCGCCATGCCCTGCTGCATACCGGCGGCGTCAAGCCAGTGTAGCTCTCTGGCTATGCCCCCCAAGAGCGCAACCGCCAGCAAGGCGCCGAAAAATAGCAGATAGCGGCGCGCCTCCGGTTGCATTTCATTTTTTATTGCTGCCCATAACATAACTTATCCCTCCCTAATCTGTTGTTCAGACCTACCCGGCAACCGCGCGGCTGCTCCCAGCCGCCGCCAGTATTATCACCAACACGGCCCTTATCAGCTTCCTGCCCATATGAGTACCTCCTAATAAATTTTGTTCCTGAAGGTATAGACGACTAAGGAGGGTAAAATATTACGCTTTTTAAGAAGATTGAAATTTTTTTTTGCGGCGTGGCTTGCGGCGTATTAAGAAATGTCTAATTTTTATGCATTTAGACTAGCCTATGCGCGCAATCCTGTCAAGGCGCATAGGAAAGGCCTGGCCCCTTTGTCAGGCTCAAATCATACCGCCCGGCGGCGGTACCAGTTGATCGCAAGCCGGACGGAGAGGGCGTTTAGGGCTATGACGGCTACGGCTGCGGCGGCGACGATTATTCCCATATTGG
>JAUNBV010000002.1:11782-32707 GCA_030526885.1 Syntrophomonadaceae bacterium | reverse complement strand
TATAATGTCAAGCGGGATATCCTCCGGCAGCAGCCTGAGCTCCTGCGGCGGCGGCAATTCCACCGCGATTATATCCCCGCCTTTCAAGCGCGCGGAAGCCTTGGCCGGCTGCCCGTTGAGCCGCACCCGCCCCTCTTTTATCAGGCCCTGGACCAAGGTGCGCGACACCCCCTCCAGCTCCTCGGCCAGCACGCTGTCCAGCCGCTCCCCTTCATTCTCTTCGTCGATCAGCATATGCTGTATTCCCTGGTCGATGCCGCTCACTCCTGTTTTGTAGCTTCTTCCTGCCGGCGGTTTTCGCCCGCCATATCCCGCAGCGCGAAGACGGCGATCAGCAACGCGCCCACCACGATGGCGCTGTCCGCCACGTTGAACACCGGCCACCAGCCCACGCTTATAAAATCCACCACCCCGCCGTACAAAGCGCGGTCAATGAGATTGCCTACCGCGCCGCCGCACACCAGTCCCAGCGCAAACTGCTCCAGGCGAGACGGTTCACAGCGTTGATTGTAATAAACGCACGCCGCCAGTACCAGCGCGCCCACCACAAAGAACAGCGTGGTGCGCCCCTGCAAAATGCTGAAAGCGGCTCCCTCGTTATGTACCCTTAGGATACTGAGCCATTCGCCGAGCAGCGGCAGCCCCTCGCCCAGCTCATATCTCGCCATGATCAGATGCTTGCTCCAGCGGTCCAGTATCAGCGTGATGACCAAAACTATCCAGTAGTGCATTACCTGCTCCTTCGTTGCTTTTAGTCCATGCTCACCATTATAGCCGAAAAACGGCGGTCCGCAAAATAGTTTGTATATTATTGATATTGTGTTAAAATTAATTAGTTTGCCATTATATAAAAGTTTTCGGGAGGTGCTCAAGGTGAGCAACACATACCTGCAGGAATACCGGCGCAAGCTGATAAGCGCTGAAAAAGCGGCGGCTTTGGTGCAGTCCGGGGACCATATCCTCTACGGGGTGTTTCTGGGCAGGCCGTATGATTTTGATATGGAGCTGGCCAAACGCCGGGATGAATTATTTGACGTGCAGGTTACGCAATGTTCCGGTAATACGGTAAGCGATAATTCCGCTTTTGCCGATCCCAGCGGCGAGCATTTCACTTCCAACAGCTGGTTTTTCGATATCACCGAGCGCCAGTTGGCCGACCGGGGGATGATATTTTATAACCCCTGTCAGTTCGGGCAGTTGCAGGATATGATCGGCAGCGACCTTTTTCCTTATGACATCTATGTACAAAAGGTCAGCCCGATGGACCGGCACGGCTGGTTCTCGTTTGGCCTCACCAATGTGAATAGCCTGGAATCATGCCTTTCCGCTAATAAAATGGTGATTTTGGAGGTAAACGAAAATATGCCCCGGGTGCCGGGGGGCTCCGAGGACGCGGTACATATATCCATGGTGGACTATGTTATCGAGAGCAGCAACCCGCCTTTGAAAACGCTGCCTCCTCCGCTGGCGGCCAGCCCGGCGGAAAAGAAGATGGCGGAATACATCGTGGAGCTCATACCCGACCGCGCCTGCCTGCAATTAGGCATCGGAGGCATTCCTAATACCGTAGGCGAACTGCTGGTGAAATCCGACTTAAAGGACCTGGGGATACATACGGAGATGTTCGTGGATTCCATGGTGACGCTGTCCGATTCGGGGCTGGTCACCGGGCGCTATAAGGCTACCGATCGCTGTAAGATAACCTTTACCTTTGCCCTGGCCTCGCAGGAGAGCTATGACTTCATGGCCGAAAACCCGCTGATGGCCAGCCAATGCGGGCGGTTCACCAACGATGTGAACGTCATCGGCCGCAATGACAATTTCATCTCCATCAACAGCACGGTGATGATGGATCTGTATAGCCAGGCCTGCTCAGAAAGCGCCGGGCCGCGCCAGATTTCCGGTACCGGCGGACAGGTGGATTTCATCACCGGGGCGTGGAAATCCAAGGGCGGCAAGAGTTTCCTGTGCCTTAGCAGCTCTTTTCAGGACCGCATGGGCATCCTGCATTCCCGTATCGTGCCCACGGTTCCGGGCGGCGGCATCGTCACCACCCCGCGCACCCTCATCGATTACGTAGTCACCGAGTACGGCATCACCCAGCTCAAGGGCAAGCCCACCTGGCACCGCGCCGAGGAACTGGTAAGGCTGTCCCACCCCGCCTTTCGCGATGAGCTGATCAAGCAGGCGCAGCAATTAAATATTTGGCGCCGGACCAATAAACAGGACGCTTAGAAGGCGGCGCTTCCCAAGTGGTCAGTTAAGGGGCCCGTGCCGGTCACGGGCCAAACATAACGCTCCTAGTAGGAATTATTCTTTAGCCGCATATGGCTCTGGTCCAAATCTATCACAATCACTTCGCGGCCGATTTTTTTAATGGCTTCCCAGGGAATCACCATCTTCTGCCGGTCGGCCCAAAAGTTGATGGCGTTGCCGCGGTTGGGCATGACTATGGAGAGTATTTCCCCACTGGTTATATCGATATTGAGATCGCTTTCGCCCACCGTCCCCATATGCACTCCGTCGTAAATATTAACGATTTCCTTGCCTTCCAGCTCATGTATGCGCATAAAAAAACCTCCCCGTACAATTTAAATAACGAGGAAGCTTATAACCCGCGAAGCGTTTCAGACTCCGGTATGGCCGAAACCGCCGCTGCCGCGCTTCGTCCCGTCCAACGACTCCGTTACTGCAAAATCGGCCTGTTCCACCCGGCTCAAAACCATCTGGGCGATGCGCTCTCCTCTGGTCAAAATATATTCATCCTGTCCCAGATTTATCACGATAATTTTTATTTCGCCGCGGTAATCGGAATCGATGGTGCCGGGCGTATTGAGCAGGGTAATGCCATGACGCAGGGCCAGCCCGCTGCGGGGACGGATTTGAGCCTCATAGCCCGGAGGCAGCGCAATCGCCAGCCCGGTTGGTATCAGCGCCCGCGCGCCGGGCACCAAAACCACAGCCTCGTCATTGGCCGCGTAAATATCCACCCCCGCCGCGCCGGGCGTCATATACTGGGGCAAGGGCAAATCAGGCGAATGCAGCCGTTGAACCAATACTTTTATCATATCAGAGTCCTCCCCTGTCTAAGCTCCTCACCGCTTGAGGGCCTCACTCCCGCCGCCGATTGGCCTTCAATAGCTAATCTTCCCGGTATAACCGGCCGAACTCATCGATCAGGCCCGGCATTACCTCGGCGGGGCCGATGGCGGCCAGCGACAGGGGCTGAAGCCCCAAGAGGCGATGTATATACTGTTGCAGGCGCTCCGGCGTCACTGCCTCATAGCGGGCTATGACCTCCTCTACCGGAGTCACCTCATCATACATCAGGATGCCGCGCGCGAGGCGGGTCATACGGTTCATCACGCTCTCCAGCCCCAGGTAAACGCTGGTCTTCATCAGCTTTTTGGCCCGCGCCAGTTCTTCCGCGCCGATACCGTTTTGCTCCAAAAGGCTAAGCTCGTCCTTTAACGCCTCCAGCAAAGCCGTCAGCTTGCCCGGGCCGGTGCCGGCGTACACCCCGAACATGCCGGTATCGGAATACATATTGGTATAGGAATGCACGGAATAAGCCAGTCCCATTTCCTCGCGCAGGCGTTGAAACAGGCGTGAGCTCATGCCGCCGCCAAAAATGCTGTTGAACAGGTTTTGCGCATAGCGCTCCGTATCATGCCAGCAAATACCGGGCAGCCCGATACACAGCTGGACCTGCTCGGTGTCCTTTTCCACCGTGCGGATAAAGGGCTCTGCCGCTTGGGCCGCCGCTATTTCCGTTTGCTGGGGCGCCGCACCCCGGCCCTCTCCCAGGCGCTCCATCCGCTCCCGGATGCGCTCCGGCTCCACATTGCCCGCGACCGCGATCACCATCTGCGACGGATGATAGTGCTGCCGGTAATAGGCAAACAACATATCCCGGCTCATCGCCTCCAGATTGTCGCGGGTTCCCAGTATGGGGATGCCCATCGGCTGCCCCTGCCACATAGCGGAGGCAAACACATCATGGATCAAATCATCGGGAGTATCCTCATACATGCTGATTTCCTCCAGCACCACCTCGCGCTCCGTGGCAAAATCCCGCTCCGCGAAACAGGAATTAAACAGCATATCAAAAATTATTTCCGTGGCCGCGTCAATATCCTCGTCCAGCACCCGCGCGTAAACACAGGTATGCTCCCTGGAGGTAAAAGCATTGAGCTGCCCGCCCATGGCCTCAAATCTCTCCGCTATGTCACGCGCGCTCAGGCGGTGGGTGCCCTTAAACAGCATATGCTCCACAAAATGGCTGGAACCGGCCATAATTTCATCCTCATGGCGCGACCCCACGCGGATATATACCCCCACCGCGGCGGAATGCAGCCCCGCGATAGGCTCCGCCACCAGCTTCGCCCCGTTTTCCAACTGCCAAACATGAACCAACATCAATTCCTCCGATACATTTTATACCTACACAATATAGTATAACGATGTTTCGGGTTTTCAGCAAACTTTTACGACGAAGGAAGCCCTCCGCCTTCAAGCTGCGCGGCGTCGGTGACCAACAGCCGATCAATGGTATAAAAATCATAGCCCTGTTCTTTCAGCCCCTTTATCATATCCGGCAACGCCTGCACGGTTTCCTTTACCGGATGCATCAGGATGATGGCGTCGTTGTGCGCGCGGCTCAATATGCGCTGGTTGATGGTAGCCGGCGACGGGCGCTGCCAATCGATGGTGTCCAGTGACCACATGATGAAGCAGTAATCCAGTTCCTCCGCCGCCTGTACCACCTGGTCCGCGTGTTCGCCGTAGGGGGACGCGAAATATTTCGGGGTTTCCCCGGTTATGTCCGCGATTATCTCCTGGCCCTTTAATATCTGTTCCTTCACCTGGGCGCAGGAAAGCTGATCACAGTGCACATGCTTATAGCCATGATTCTGAATACTGTGGCCGGCGGTGTTCATCTCTTTCAACAGCTCGGGGTTTTTCTCCGCCCACTGCCCGGTGGGGAAAAAGCTTACCTTTACTTTTTGTTCGGCAAAGATATCCAGCATTTCGGGGATGCATTCCTCTCCCCAGTCCACATTTACGGTGAGCGCCACCGCCTTATCGCCGCTGTTGCCCTGATAATATGGCGCGCCCGCCTCGGCGGTGGTTTCCAGCGCGGGCCGCATCATATCCGCCACCATTACCCCTAAAACCGCCAGCCCCAACAGCAACGCCAGCATAAACAAGGTGCGTTTGGAAAAGAAAAATACTTTCATCTCTCTTACTTCTCCCTTCGGCAGCATCAATCTTTGGCTGCCGTCGTTCTTATGTTTAATTACTATTCATCCCCGCCTCCGGCCATGTCATGATACTAAATTGCGCTTTCCGATAATATTTTTAATTAATATTGTTTATTTCCCGCCCGGTTTAGTATATAATTGACGGGTGGGATAGCGAGAGAATATTCTGAAAATATTGTGAGGAGGCGTTACTATGGCAAGAGACTTTATGCAAATGTACAAGGACAAACTGCAGACCGCAGCGGAGGCTGCCAAAATTGTTGAATCGGGGGACTGGATCGATTACGCTATGTTCAATGGCAAACCGGTGGCTTTCGATGCCGCTCTCGCCGAACGCAAAGCGGAACTTTCGGATGTAAAGCTGATGACCGCAGTCACCGTCCCCCCCATCCCGCAGACAGTCATGCAGGATGTGCAGGGAGAGGTATTTACCTGGCTCGATCTCCATTTTTCCGCGGCCACCCGTATCATGCAGCAGATGTGCGGCGGAGTTTTCTATCATCCGGTCACCTACGGGGAATCCGATAATTTCTTCCGCTTCGTACATGACGACCCCATCAAATCGCAAAACACAGCCCGCAAAGCCTGTATTGTCCGCACTACCCCGATGGATAAACACGGTTTTTTTAATTTTGGTATCCATAATTCCGTTACTTATAGCCAGTTAGAAAGCGCGCAATACGCCGTGGTGGAAATCAACGAGAACATACCCTGGGCCTATGGCGGCAACCGCGAACGCATTCATATCTCGGATGTCGATATCATTATTGAGAGCGAAAACGACCCCCTGTTTGAACTGGCCAATCCCGAACCCACCGAGACCGATATGAAAATCGCCCATAACGTACTGGACTTCATCCGCGACGGCGACTGTGTGCAGTTGGGTATCGGCGCCATGCCGAACTCCCTGGGCAAGATGATCGCGGAAACCGACCTGAAGAATTTAAGCGGCCAGACCGAAATGCTGGTCGATGCCTATATGGATCTGGTGGAAAGCGGCAAGATGAACGGCAAGTACAGCCTTACCGATACCAACCGCGTGGTGTATACCTTTGCGCTGGGCGGCAGGCATTTGTATGAATGGATAGACCATAACCCCGGCATCGCTTCCTATGAAGTGTATTACGCCAACCATCCTTTACGCATCTCCAGTATCGACAACTTGATCTCCGTCAACCAGTGCCTGCAGGTAGACCTTTACGGTCAGGTCAACGCGGAGAGCAACGGCTTCCAACAGGTATCCGGCAATGGCGGCATGACGGATTTCGTCAACGCCGCTTACTGGTCCAAGGGCGGCCGCAGCATGATCTGCCTGCCCTCCACCCATACCAAAAAGGACGGCACCGTGGTATCGCGTATCGTTCCCTTCTTCGAGCACGGCACCATCGTCACCATCCCGCGCCAGACCGCTCACATGATCGTGACCGAATACGGCGTGGCCGCCCTCAAGGCCAACTGCACCTGGGTCCGGGCCGAAAAACTCATCAATATCGCTCACCCCGACTTCCGCGACGAGCTGATCAAACACGCCCAGAATCAAAAGATCTGGCGGCGCAGCAATAAGATCGAATAGAGTAGCCACTGGCATAAAACAAACAAAAAAGCCTTGAAACCATACGGTTTCAAGGCTTTTTAACATGCCGCGCCAAACGTTCTTTAGCGGCATTTCCCGATAACTACCGCTTACCGGTGACGCTTACGCCTTGGCGGCGCCGTGGCCGGCAGGATCACGCCGGTACATCTCCTCTATCACCTCGGCATAATCTTTGAGCAGCACGTGCTTCTTATACTTGGCGGTGGGCGTCAGCTGCCCGTTTTCCTCGGTGAAACGGGTGCGCAATATCTCATACTGTTTTATGCCCTCAAAGTCCTCGACCAGCTTATTGTTTTCTTTAATCTCCGCATCGATCATGGTTCTCAGCATGGGCTGCCGGATGAAGTCGTCGCCCACCTCGACACAGGTCGGCGCACCGTTGATTTCGGCATATTTTAGCACCGATTTGTCATAGTCGATGCCCTGGGCATCGAACTGCTCCATGAAATAGGCAAAGTTTGGCACCACCAGCGCGGCAATGCAGGGACGCTCGTCGCCCAGCGTAAATATCTGCTCGATGATCTGGCTGGTGGCGTAACAGCCTTCCACCTTGGCGGGCGCAATATTTTTGCCGTTCAAAGTGCAGATGATGGCCTTTTTGCGATCCACCATGCGGTAAAAACCGTCCTCGTCCATCTCGGCGACATCGCCGGTCTTAAACCACCTTACCACGCCTTCCATAACCATCACCTCAGCGGTGGCCTCCGGCTTGTTCAGGTAATGATCCATCAACCCGATACCCGTGACCTGTATCTCTCCGTCGTCCGCCAGACGCCACCAGGAGCCGAATTGAGCCTGGCCCAGAGTCCCCGGTTTAGCCAGGTCCAGCTTGCTGCAGGCCAAAGAGCTGGCCGTCTCGGTCAGGCCGTAACCCTGCAAAAACGGCAGGCCCATGGCCCAGAAGAAGAGCTGCAGTTCCAGCCCCACGCCGGTACCGGCGGTAAAACCGAAACGAAAGCGTCCGCCAAACAGGGCTTTAATCTTGGAAAACACCAGTTTTTCCGCTATCGCCAGCTTGAGCCTAAGAACCGGCGGCATCACTTTAGGGTCGAACGAAGGCGAAAGATTGTAGCGCCCATGGTCGTCAGCGCGGTATTCCAACGCCTCCCGGCCTACCTTGCACGCCCAGTCAAAAATCTTTTTCTTTTTGGGATCGGCGGACATGGTATTATTCAAGGTGACATACACCTTTTCCAGAATACGCGGCACGATGGAAAAGAACGTGGGGCGGAAACGCGCCAAATCGGCCACAATGGTAGAAGGGCTTTCCGCAAAACACATACAACAGCCGTAAGACATACACAAAAGCTGGGCACAGGCGCGCTCAAAAACATGCGACAGCGGAAGCACCGACAGGCACACATCGTTTTCGTCGAGCCGCATATTGCCCTGCGCATAACACTCGTCTATGGTATCAAGGCGGGTGCAGAACGAATAATGGGTGAGCACCGCCCCCTTACCCTCGCCGGTAGTTCCCGAAGTATAGATGATGGTGGCCCAATCGCTCAGATTCAGATTGCGCAGGCGGTGATGATACAGGGAGATATTTTTATTGAAGCTGTCCTGCCCCATCTGGATGAGCTGACCCAGAGACATCACCCGCGGGTCGTCGCTGACATAGTTGAGCCTGAGCACGATCACCTTCTGCAGCGTGGGCATGGAGTCGAACCCTTCCAGCACCCGCGCCAGTATCTTTTCGTCGCCCACATACATATAGCGGCTCTCGGAATCATTCACGATGTATCTTATCTCGTTAAGCGACAGGGTGGGAAAAATGGTGGTGGTAACGCCGCCGACACACATGGTTCCAAGGTCGGCCGCCGTCCAGTACGGACTATTGGCAGAAGCCATCGCCACCCGGTCCCTGATTTCCAGCCCCATCTCCAGCAAACCGCACCCAATCAGTTCCACGCGTTCCCGCAGCTGGCTCCAGGTCAATTCTCCATTGTGATCATGGTCAAATCTCTCCGGCGCGAACCGCTGCGCGGGACGATCCGGAAAAGTCTTGGCCGTGCGGTAAAACACCCCACACAAAGTCTGTCCATTGACATAATGTACCTGCCCCATTCACTAAAAACCCCTCTCTGTTGCCGGCTGACGCCGGCTTATTTATTCCGTCACAATAATATTCGTCAACTGACGTTTAAAATCCTGCAAAATAAAATAATAATTGAAATAAAAACATTATTTTGTTAAAAATTCATCAAAATCGGGCACGGCAAAGGGGCAGATGATTAATCCGCAGAACGGCAGAAAATAGGGCCGCGCAGGTAATCAAACCCGCCGGCAGCGAGGCTTTGAAAAATTTTTGCGCTGGGGTATGCGCAAAGAGCCCGATTACAGCTTTTTACTGGTCATACTTCTTTATTTCGCGCTGCAAGCGTTTCAGGATGCGTTTTTCCAACCGCGAGATGTAGGACTGCGAAATGCCCAGGGCGTCGGCCACTTCCTTCTGGGTCTTTTCTTCCCCGTCCTGCAGGCCAAAGCGCATCTGGATAATAGTGCGCTCGCGAGGGGACAGCTTATACATAGCCTGCCACAACATATTCTTTTCCACTTCGACTTCAATTTTTTTGTAGATCACATCGCTTTCGGTTCCCAGAATATCGGAAAGCAACAGCTCATTGCCGTCCCAATCCACATTAAGCGGCTCATCCAGCGACACCTCGGCTTTATTCTTGAGGCTGCGCCTTAGATACATTAAAATTTCGTTTTCGATGCAGCGGGAAGCGTAGGTGGCCAGCTTAATGTTTTTACTGGGCTCGAAGGTATTGACCGCCTTGATGAGGCCTATGGTGCCAATAGAGATCATGTCCTCCACATTCAGGCCGGTGTTTTCAAATTTGCGGGCGATATATACCACCAGCCTCAGGTTATGCTCTATCAGCGCAGCTTTTACGCTCAGATCGCCCTCGGCCAGACCGGTGATCAACTGTTTTTCCTCCGTCTCGGTGAGCGGTGGCGGCAAGACCTCGGCGGTGCCTATGTAATGAAGGTATTCCGGATGATGCTGTTCCAGATACCAGCGCAGCAGTTGCAGTTTTAGGGTCATAATCTGATCAGTAAGTCTCACGCATTTTTCCTCCCTTTGGTTTAAGTTTTTTCCCTCAGCACTCCGAAGGGGATAAGCGCCTGATATGCATTGTCTGCGCTGAGCCGTTCCGGATAAATAGCAATAACCAAATCTTGATGACTTATTTGTTGGGCGCCGCTGCCGATGGTCAGGTGATCGCAACGCAATCCCGCCATCATTCCGTGATGACGCCCCACCGATGAAAAAGGGATCATACGCAGCCGGTGAGCCCATACACTGGCGCCGATGACCTGGGCCATACCTTCAGCATCCTGTGACTCTTGCATAACTGCCGCCAATTCGGTGGGCAAGCATTCCCGCAGCCACCCATATTCCGCCACCACTACCGGCCTCCGGCTCAAGGGGTCCAGCAAACCGTTGCCGGTATCGAGTAATGCCGCGCCCTCACAAAAACGCCCTTCAATCTGGATGCGGATGGGATAATTGAGCAGCGCCGGAGCCACCTTGTGCAGCAGCCAGCGTTCCCCCTGAGTCCCAATCAGTATCGCGCTCAACACCGCCAGCAGTAACGCCAAAGGCAGCCAGTCCTTAATCCAAGGCGTTCCCAGGGATAAGTACGCGGTTGCTACGGAAACACCGCCCGCAAAAATGCTGATAGCATAAAAACAGGCCAGCTTTTTTACAAAATCGCTCTTGTTTACCGGTGTAAAAGCAATCCGTAGCATGAGCAGGGAAATCATTACCTTGACCGGCCCGGTATAGAGCATGGCCGGCGCAAACAGTTGGCCAACGGCATATATCGCTCCCAGAGCGGCGGCCAAAGCCAGACGCCGGTGACGAATACGCCCGTGAGTGATGCGTCCGCTGGCCCACAAAATGATGTAATCCATCAGGAAATTAATCGCGAAACTGACATCAACATATACAGTGTTCATGTCTTTATTATATTGATATGGCGGGGATTAATTTGTTAGACCCTGTCCCACGCCACAGCTTTTTAATCCTTAGAAAGCACAAAAAACCGGGGCGTTCACCCCGGTTCGCGCTTGCGGTTGATATTTATATGTTTATGTGATTTAAACCTATTTTTTCTTCAAAAAGGTGGGTATCTCCAAATCTCCCTGGGTATTGAAGGCGGCGGGCGATTCGATGGTGCGGGTGCGCACGAAAGGTGTTTCAGTGCCACCGCCCCGTTTGATTTCCGGCCGTCCCGCCGGCATCGGCACTTCAAAGCCGGTAGCGATTACCGTAACCCGCACCTCATCGCCCAGCTCGTTGTCAATATTGGCGCCGAAGATGATATTGGCCTCGATATCGGCCGATTCATGGATGATCTGCGCTGCGTCGTTGATTTCGAACAGGGTAAGGTCGCTACCGCCGCTAATGCTGAGCAGGACGCCCTTGGCGCCGTCGATAGTGGTCTCCAAAAGCGGACTGGACACCGCCATCCGCGCCGCATCGGAGGCCCGGTTTTCACCCCTGGCCCGTCCAATCCCCATCAGAGCAGAGCCGGTATTCTTCATCACCGTTTGCACATCGGCAAAATCACAGTTTATAACCCCTGGTACCGCGATTAAATCGGAAATGCCCTGCACCCCCTGGCGCAGGATATCATCGGCGATACGAAAGGCATCCTCGAAAGCGGTATTTTTCTCCACCACCTGTAACAAACGGTCATTGGGTATGGTTATCAGGCTGTCCACATCACTGCGCAAAGCCATTATGCCGTTTTCTGCCTGCTGCGTCCGGCGCCGGCCTTCAAAAGAAAATGGGCGTGTCACCACGCCTACCGTAAGCGCCCCTTGATCGCGGGCGATGCGGGCGATGATGGGTGCTGCGCCCGTGCCCGTGCCTCCGCCCATACCGGCGGTAACAAACACCATATCCGATTCAGCCAGGGCTTTGGCGATTTCATCCGCCGACTCTTCGGCGGCACGCTGCCCGATTTCCGGATCCGCACCCGCTCCCAAACCCTTGGTGAGTTTCTCTCCGATCTGGATCTTTTTTTCCGCTTTCGAATGGTATAATGCTTGGGCATCTGTATTAACAGCAATAAACTCCACGCCTCGAAGCCCTGCCTCGATCATGCGGTTGATAGCGTTGCTGCCGCCACCCCCGACGCCAATTACCTTAATAACCGCAAATTGCTGGACATCCACATCAAAATCCAAGGGCATTACTCTTCCTCCTTTTTCCAAGTAATATTATTATCGTGATATAATCAATGCTTCATGCAATTTTCAGCCGCTTGTCGTTACTCTTTTAATACCACACGGCGGCGGCTATTTCCTCTTTGCTCACGGCAAATTTATTTAATATTTTTTCAACAAATAGCGACGTATCATTCCCAGATTTTGGAATAACCGCGCCCCAAACACCACCACTGCGGCCAGATATAATTCAACTCCCACCTGATCTCCCAGCCAGGCCAAACCGGCGGCCAGCAGGCTGTTGACAATAAACCCGCTGATGAAAATGGTGTTATCGAAAACCCCTTCCATCATGGAACGCACACCGCCAAACACTGTGTCCAGCGCCGCCAGCAATGCAATGGAAACGTATTGCGCATAGATTGCCGGCAACAGTATGGGGACCTGAAAGCCGACAAACAATCCGAGCAGCAAACAAAAAATACTGAGCATTACCATTCGCTATTCCGCCGTTTCCTGTGTAGTAATAGGAGAACTGTATTCCATTTTCAGGGTGCCGCTGTAGGCCATTATCTCTATGTTTTCCTGCATTTCCATCTGGATTTCCAAGCCGTAACTGTTCTGCAGCTTATACAAGACCCCGCCGCGCATGCCAAGCCCGCTGTTCAGAATTTCGGGATCGCCGATGGCCCTTATCTTAAACGGCGGCACTACCTTGTACCAGTTTACCAATATGGTAGGACCGGCACAGCGTATTTCGGTGAGCGGGGTTATGCGCTCATCATTGATGGAGATAGCTTCTGCGCCGCTGGCTTTCAGTTCGTTGACCACCTCTACCAGATCATAATCATGAACCAGGCCGTCATTGGGGTTTTCACCGCTGTGCAAGGCATTGGGGTTATCATTCACCGTAATAATGATTCCGGGGCCCTGCACCGGCAGCAAGCCGTTTAGCATATTGGCCGTTATCAGTTCGCTTTGCAACTGGCCCATGGCTTCATCATTGGTCTCAAAGGTGGTCAGCTTTTCTCGCAGCCGCACCACTTCCTGAGCCAACGCGTCACGCTCCGCCAGGGCGGTGGCCAGCTGAGTGACCAATTCCTCCGTCCGCGGTTCACTGCGGTATTCTTCCTCATAGCTGGCGGTAGCCCGAAACTGCATGGCGATAAGTATGCCCAATACCAAACACGCCAGCATGAAGCTTATTTTTACTCCTTTATTGTCCATAACTCATCTCTCCGTATTTCATTCGCTGAGTTTAAGAACCGATTGCCCGGCATACCTTATATCTGCGTATTGAATAGCTTCCTTACCCGCAACCATCATTTCCTGCTCCAGTTCCAGCACCTCTGCCAGTTCCACCAGCTTGTCCTCCAGGCGTTCATCGCTGCCAAATCTTATCTCCGCTCCGTCCAAAGTATATATATACAGCTCTTTGCTGCCGGTATCGTAATGATATTCACTGATCCGCTGCCGCATAGCATCCGTCAGTGTGACGCTTACGCTGTGCGCCAACACTGCCGCCTCATGGTTTACCGCCTGTCCCCGCACCAGATAATCGGGAAAATCACTTAACGTAAGCAGCGGCCATACCTCCAAATCGGCGGTCAGTCGCTGATCGAGCAAAACTCCCTCTTCATCCACATACAGATAGCTCTGTTCGCAGGGGATTACCGCCCATATATCCCGTTCTGTAATAGTTATCTTCAGCGTATCCGGAAGCTTTCTCCCTATCTCTACGGTCTTGATTAGTGGATGGATGGCGATGGATTTGCTCATCATCGGCAAATTAGCCATAAAAATATTGCTGTTATCTGATATGTCCGCCAGCATTTCTACTTCTTCCTGTGCGACGACCCGGTTGCCATTTACTTCAATGGATTGAATCACGAAAAGCGGGCTGTGCAGGCCAAGATAAAACGCCAGTATCATGGCCAGGATCATAAGCATATTTTTGAAGGTTTTCCCGCGTTTATTGCTCATCCCCTGCACCTCGTTCTGCTGCAATTAATAATAGCAGATTTAGCTAGTCAAGTGAAGCATATATTTATACGTCAATTGTCGACGGTTCTTTCTCTCACGATATCGGCTCCCAGAGCCTGAAACCTTTCATGGATACGCTCATATCCCCGGTCCAAGTGATCCAGGCGTGAAATGCGGGTTTCTCCCTCCGCCCCCAGGCCGGCTAAAATAAGTGCTGCCCCTGCGCGCAGGTCACTGGCTTCCACCGCAGCGCCTTTTAGTTTACCGCCACTTATTATCGCTACCCGGCCCTCGATTTTAATTTCCGCCCCCATGCGACGCAATTCCTGCACATGCATAAAACGGTTTTCAAAGATGTTTTCAACTATCACACTGGTTCCGGGCGTCATGCACAGAAAAGACATCATCTGAGCCTGCATATCGGTGGGAAAACCGGGATAAGGCATGGTCTTGATATCGGTGGCAGAATAATTGCGATTGCCGATTACCCTCACCCTTCCCGGGCGAGTCATGATTTCGGCGCCGGTTTCCCCTAATTTAGCGATGACCGGCTGCAAATGCTCTAAAATAACGTTTTCGACCCACACATCCCCTCGGGTAAGCGCAGCCGCCACCATAAAAGTGCCGGCTTCGATGCGATCGCTGATTACGCTGTGCTCCGTGCCTCTAAGCGTTTTTACGCCGTCGATGCGGATACAGTCAAGCCCGGCGCCCCTTATGCGAGCGCCCATGCGGTTCAAAAAGTTTTGCAGATCGACTATTTCCGGCTCCCGGGCCGCATTGCGCAGCAATGTCTGCCCGGGAGCAAATACCGCCGCCATCATGATGTTTTCGGTGGCTCCCACGCTGGGGATATCAAGCATTATTTCCCGCCCGTTCACCTGGTTGGCTCTGCCGTCCATATAACCGGGCAAATCCGATATGTCATATCCCAAACGCTGAAATCCTTTTATATGGATATCCATGGGACGAGAACCTATGGCGCATCCGCCCGGATATGCCACCCGCGCCTGCCCAAAGCGCCCCAACAGAGCACCCATTAACAAATTGGAAGCGCGCATGCGCCGGGCGATGCTCTCATCCACCTGAAAACGATGTATATGACTGCTGTCAATGATCAGGGTATGTCCCTCTCTTTTTATATGCGCGCCCAGGCTTTCCAAAGCGCGAATCATAACACTTATATCTTCCAATTCCGGTACATCGTTTAAGATTACTTCTCCGGAGGACATAAGGCTGGCGGCCATAATAGGAAGCGCCGCATTCTTAGAGCCGTTTATGTTTACTGAACCCTTGAGCCGATGGCCCCCCATCACTCGTAATATATCCAAGTTGTTACCTCCGTAAAGCTGCACAGTCCGGTTTTAAGCTTCACTAAGGGCCGCCGCCACCTCGCTCGCTGTTTTCCAAATATCGCCGGCGCCCATGCATAACACCATATCTCCGGTTCTGACTTCGCCCAGTATAAAAGACGCCAATGCATTTTTATCGGGAATATAGCTGACTCGCTCACCGAGCAGCCGTCTGGTCTCTTTAAAGATAAGCTCCCCGCTTACCCCGGCAATCGGAGCTTCTCCGGCGCTGTAAACATCGGTCAGTATCACTCTGTCGGCCTCACCGAAGCAGGAGCCGAATTCGCGGAAGAAGCGTTCGGTGCGGGTATAGCGATGGGGTTGAAACACAGCCGTAAGCCGCCCGGCATGAGCATGGCGGGCGGCTTTGATGGTGGCGCACACTTCAGTAGGATGATGGGCATAATCATCCACTATTGTGATACCCTCCGTTTCACCCACGATTTCAAAACGACGTTGTGCTCCCCGAAACCCATTCAAGGCAGCGCTCAGGTCCGCAAAGCCCTGCCCACATTCCATACCTACCGCTACAGCGGCTAACGCATTGAGGCTGTTGTGGCGTCCGGGAATGGTCAGTTCCAGCGACCCCAGACATTCTCCATGCCGGTATACCAGGCAGCGCGAGCCCCTTCCCTGCGGCTGCCAATCGGTCAAGCGGTAATCATTATCTTCATGTTCGCCATAGAATATCGTGGGAACGGTCAGATGCGTTCTGATTTCCTTTATTCCCGGATCATCTCCGCACAGCAAAGCAAAGCCCCCGGGGCGCGTTTGGCCAATAAAGCTTATAAACGCTTCCGAGATTTTTTCCACCGACTGATAATATTCCAGATGATCGCCCTCAATGTTGCTCACCACCGCAATATAAGGGGAAAGGGCTAAAAATGAAGCATCGCTTTCATCCGCTTCAATAACAAAGTATTTCCCCGCGCCCAGAGCTGCATTGGTGTTGGTTCCCTGCAGATTGCCGCCCACTACAAAAGATGGCTGACAGCCACATTGCTCCAACGCCATGCTGATCATAGAGCTGATGGTGGTCTTGCCATGGGCTCCAGCCACAGCTATACAGTGGGAGTTTTCCACTATCCGCGCCAGCATATCACCCCGTTTGACGGTGGCAATGCCTCTGCGCCCCGCCTCCATCATTTCAGCATTTGAAGCCGGAACTGCCGATGAGTACACCACCAAATCAACGTCAGGGTCCAGATTATCCGGAGAATGGCCGATCATAACCTTGATCCCGTTCTCCGCCAAATCCCTGCAGGCGCTGTTCATCTGCAGATCCGTGCCGCTTACCCGGTGTCCCTGAGCCGCCAGTATGCGGGCAATTCCGCTCATACCGGCTCCTCCGATTCCCAGCATATGAATTCTCTGCGGGCGCTGTTCCATGCTTCTTTCCCCTTCTTTAACCTGCCGGCATTGATATGATATGCGCATTTACCGGCAACGGTTACTCATACCCCACTGCCTGTCCCCATTACAAACCCTGAAATAACCCTGTTACAGCGTAAGCAACAACTCTATAATAGAGTCCAGCGCATCGGGACGGGCCATTTGCTTCATATTTTCACTCATCAACCGCAACTGCTCCGGCTGTTTTATCAGACGCTTTATCTGTTCATATAAGACATGGGCGTTGAGTTCTTCGTCCCTCACCACTACCGCCGCCTGCTGTCGTACCAATGCCATAGCATTTTGAAATTGGTGGTTTTCCGCCGCATGGGGATAAGGTATCATTATGGCCGGCAAGCCCGAAACCTGCAATTCACTCACCGTGGAAGCCCCGGCGCGGCAAATCGCCAAATCGGCAACTGCCAATACGTCCTCCATATGATAAATATAAGGAAATAATTGCAGTTTATATTGGCCGTCCCTAAGGTTTAAAGTTTCAAGACGGGCCGATAGCTCATCATAATTATTTTTGCCGCACACCCATAAAATATGTATCTTTTCATCTTTTACCAGCGGCAATACTTCCAGCATTGCCCGATTGATACTGGCCGCCCCCATACTGCCTCCAAACACCAATAAAACAAATGCGGGCGGAGCTATTTCCAGCCGGCGGCCGGCTTCGTCGGCGTTTACCGATAGTATTTCCTGCCGCACCGGCAGGCCCGTATGGATCTTACGCCGACAGTTTATGCGCTCTCCGGCTTCGGGAAAAGTAAGCATCACCAGATCCACTCGCCGCGCCAGAACCCGATTGGCAATACCGGGAATGGCGTTTTGTTCATGAATAGCAGTGTTTATTCCTGCTCTGGCGCCGGCCATCAACATCGGAAAGGATACATAGCCGCCGGTACCCACGATGAGGTCGGGCTTAAAGCGGCGAATTATCTGCCCCGCCGCATTAAGGCTGGCGGGTATTCCCGCCACCGCTTTAATCGCTTTACTGACGGAACTGCGGTCCAAGGCTGAAATCTCCAAGGTGTCAAACGCTATGCCCCGCTGCGGTACCACCTTGCTTTCCAGCCCCTTTTCAGTGCCTACGTATAGGATCTCAGCCGCGACACGGGAACGCAGGCCTTCCGCAATAGCCAGCGCGGGATAAATGTGTCCGCCGGTCCCTCCGCCGCTAACGATCACTCGCATTGGCCTGCTCTCCTTTCCCGCCAGCGACATTGGCCGCGGCCCTGTTATCGGTTGTTGCTGTAACGCGATATATTTAGCAGCAATCCGGTGGCTATCATGGTGAACAAAAGCGAGGTGCCGCCATAGCTGATAAATGGCAACGTGATACCCGTCACCGGCATAGCACCCGAAACCACGGAAATATTGATAATGGCCTGCAAAATGATAACCACGGTAAGCCCCATAGCTAAAAGACTGCTGAAATTATCCGGCGCCCCCAGGGCAATCCTAAACCCGCGCCAGGCGAACAGGGCGAACAGCCCTATTATAGCTGCCACGCCTATGAATCCTGTTTCTTCACCAATAATGGCAAAGATAAAATCGGTATGTTGTTCCGGCAGATAAAACCACTTTTGTCGGCTGCGCCCCAGTCCTACGCCAAATAAGCCCCCGGACCCCAGAGCATAGAGCGACTGGATGGTCTGAAAACCTCCGTCCAAGGGATCGGACCAGGGGTTCAACCACACCGTGAAACGCTCCAAACGATACGGCGCTATGGCAATCATAACGCCTACCGCACCTACCCCGGCTCCGCCCAGCAGCAACAGGTGCCAATACTTTACCCCGGGTTATGGCGGTACCTAAATCAGGCTCCAGCATTATCAAGCCGCAGAAAAATGCCAGAATCAATAAATATGGCAAGACACCATCTTTGAAAGATGTTATTTTATCAAGATTGCGCTCCATGCTCAACGCAATGAACATGACTACTGCTATTTTGGCAAACTCCGCCGGGGCGAATTGGGTAAACCCCAGCGATAGCCAACGGGTGGAGTCATTTACCTCCACCCCCAGCGGCGTAAACAGCAGCATCATAAATATGGCTGCCAGTATGGTAACCGGCACGGTTATCCGGCGCAGGAAACTTATGTCGACCCTCATCGCCACGAACATCGCTACCAGCCCTATCGCCGCCCACTGCAACTGTTTTTTAAAATAAAAATAGGGGTCGTCATAAGTCAGGTTGGTGGCTACCGCACTGGAACTAAACACCATGACCAGGCCAAAGCAGATCAAGGCCATACTGGTAATGAACAGCGTCAGATCGGGCGGTCCTTTTTTGAGTTTTAATCCCTGATTAGCCATTTATCGGTACTCCGACTTCAATTTTTTCTTTCACCAGACGGCAAAACAAGTCTCCGCGCACTTCATAACTGGCAAACATATCCCAACTGGCACATGCCGGGGACAGCAAAACCACATCGCCCGGTCGGGCGACGCGCCACGCGATATCCATCACTTCCTCATAATCATCCGCCATATATATATTCTCCAATCCGGCGTCGCATACTTTTTCCCGGATTGCCTCGCGGGCCTCTCCCACCAGGATCAGCGCATGCACCCGTTCCGCGATCAAACGCGCCAGGGAGGAGTAATCGCCTCCCTTGGCTCTGCCTCCGGCAATCAGTACGATGGGACGCTCAAAGGCGCGCAAGGCTTTATCGGTGGAATCCGGATTGGTGCCCTTGGAATCATTGACAAACAATACGTTTTGGTAGTCGGCTATTTCCTCCAAGCGGTGGCGCACTCCCTTGAAGGTGGCCAGCGCCTGCCGCAGTTGAGCGGGTTCCACCCCTTGCGCCCAAGCCATCCCCACCGCGCAAAGCACGTTCTCCAGATTATGTTCGCCCCTCAGCTTCAGCTCCGATTGCGGGATTATGACCTCACACCGGTTGCCGTGGCACATCACTATTTCCTCCTGCCGGATAAATACGCCTTGAGGCAACTGTTGATGCACGGAAAACCAAATCACCTGCGCTTTTGTCTTTGGAGCCATGGCGCGCAAATAGTGGTCTTTGTAATTCAGCACGGCATAATCCCCGGCGGCCTGATTCTCCATCACCCTGGCTTTAATGGCAGCGTAATTATCCATGTCGCCGTGGCGGTCCAGATGATCCTCAGTGATGTTTAATATACCGCAAATATGGGGATGAAAGTGGCGTATCGTCTCCAACTGAAACGAGGACACCTCCACCACCGCTATCCCTTGCTGCATGCCGCTCAGCACCCCGCATAACGCGGCGCCTACATTACCGGCTGCCCTGGCATGGCGTCCCGAGTGGCACAGAATATGCTCCAGCAACATAGTGACGGTAGTTTTGCCATTAGTACCGGTGACTGCCATTATTTCTAAAGCCGGAGCCTTTAATTGCCATGCCAATTCCAGTTCGCCTATGATTTCGACCCCCTGCCGGCGCAAGGCGTTGACCAGCGGTACGGAAAGGGGTACGCCAGGGCTTATCACCGCCAACTCCGGCAGCCATTCCTCCAGATTGGGCTCCCGCCCCAAACACAGGCTGATCCCGGCGTCCTGTAATTCCGCTACTTCCGGCTCCAGCTCGGCTGCCGTTTTCTTATCATACAAACAGGTTTCAGCGCCCACGGCTCGCAGTATCCGTGCCGCCGCCACGCCGCTACGCGCCGCCCCGATTACCAAAACTTTTTTACGGCTCAATTCCACCGCACACACTTCCTATCCAATAAACGCCCTGATGCTTAAGAAACCGAGGGCCGCAAACGCTGCCGCTACCAGCCAGAACACCAGCACCACTTTCTTCTCCGACCAGCCCTTCATCTCATAATGATGATGTAAAGGGGCCATCAGAAACACCCGCTTGCCAGTACTTTTAAACGAAGCCACCTGAATGATATCGCTCATCGCTTCCGCCACAAACACCACGCCAATAATGACCAGCAGTATTTCCATTCGCGTCAGCACGGCTACCATGACCAAGCCGCCGCCTAAGGCCATGGAACCGGTATCCCCCATAAAGACATGGGCAGGATGGTGATTAAATACCAAAAACCCCGCACAAGCCCCAATCATGGCTCCGCAAAATACCGCCAGCCCGTTTTCGCCCAACAGCAGGCAAATCAGCAGGAGCGGCATCATTACGATGGCGGTTATACCGGCCGC